>JAPLMO010000443.1 GCA_026386995.1 Planctomycetota bacterium
CGGCATCCTGGACCTGTCGCAGGCGTACCGCCTGAAGCCCGGCACGGGCTGGTTCGTGCCGCCGAGCGTCCTGCATGCCCCGGGGTCGCTCTGCACGTACGAGCCGCAGTGGGGCTCCGACGTGTTCGGCATGTACCAGAACATCGTCGAGGGCCGCGTCGTGCCGTGGGAACTCCTGGTCAAGGACATGCCGCCCGCCAGGCACCACGACCTCGATTTCATCGTCGACCAACTCGACTGGGAGCAGAACGTCGATCCGAACTTTAAGGCCAACCACTACCTGGAGCCCGTGCCCGCGGCCGGCACGACAGGCGTAGGCCACATGGACAAGTGGATCTGCTACGGTCGCATGGACGGCTGGCAGTGCGTCACGGCGAAGGAACTCACCGTCGCGCCGGGCGTCAAGTGCAAAGTCAAGGACAACGGCGCGTACGGCCTCATCACCGTCCAGGGCGAGGGCCGCATCAACAAGGTGCGCCTGGATTGCCCGAAACTCATCCGCTTCCACGAACTGACGAGCGACGAAGTGTTTGTGACGGAGGCGGCCGCCAAGGCCGGCGTCGTGTACGAAAACACCTCCGCCACCGAGCCGCTCGTGGTCCTCAGGTACTTCGGACCGGAAGTGAATCCCGACGCCCCCGAGATCGGCGGCAAGAAGCCGAAGGCGAAGAAAGGCAAGTAGGCCGACGTTTAGCCGTCGCCGCACACGGCGACGATCGTTCGTGTGCGCGGCGGGCCGAGAGACCCGCCGCGCTGAACGCTCAGGAAAGGGCAAACTATGGCTGCCAAGCATCCGAACAATTTTCCGAAACTGCACAACGCGGCATGGCCGGGCGTCGTCGGCAAGGGCGAAGGCTCGGAGCCCGCGATTCCGCTTGAAAAGATGCTCGACCTGACCGCCGCGGCCGAGGTCGACGGCATCAAGTTCGACGGGGTGGACCTGTTCCTCTTTGCCCCGCACGTCGACATCGATTCCTCGGACGATGACCTGAAGAAACTGGCCGACATGGTGAAGTCGCGGAACCTCATGATCGGCTCGGTCGTTGCGCCGGTCTGGCCGCCCACGGGCGGCGGGTCGGCAGCGGGCGGCCCGGAGGACCGCAAGAATTTCCTCGCGCAGGTCCGCAAGGGCTGCCGCATCGCCAAGAAGTTGCGGGAACTGGGCGTGCGTCCGCACGGTGTCGTGCGGATCGACTCGGCCGTGGGCCCCGCCGAGTGGGCGAAGGACCCTGAGGGCAACACAAAACGCATCGCCGAGACGTTCCGCGAGGCCTGCACGGTTGCCGAGGAGTTCCACGAGCGCCTGGCCGCCGAGGGGGAAATCTGCTGGGGCGGCATGCACTCCTGGAAGCAGATGGTTAAACTCCTCGACCTCGTCTGGCGCCCGCAGACGCTGGGCTTCCAGGCCGACATGGCTCACACGATGCTCTACCTTATGGGCTACAACGCCCCCGAGGACGCCATTCTCGCGCCGGGCGCAGACCTCAAGGACAAGGCCGTCCTGGACGAGGGCCTCAAGAAGATAACGGCAGCCCTCAGGCCGTGGACGATCGACATGCACATCGCCCAGAACGACGGCACGGTGCACGGCTCCGGTTCGCACGACAAGACCGGCCGCCACTGCCTGCCTAACGACCCGAACGGCAAACTCGACATTACGCGGGCCGCCGCGTTCTGGCTGCGCGACGAGAAAGGCCACCTGACGAAGGCCTTCAAGCACGTCTGCTGGGACGGCTGCATGTTCCCGAACGAGACCATGATGAAACCGCAGACGTGGAACGACATCCTGGCCGCCATGATCGCCGTCCGCGACGCCCACGGCTGGCACGAGTAGGTGTCGCCGTAGCGTTTGGCCGCGAACCGAAGATGAGCGCGTTGTCCGCGGCGGGTAAGGAAACCCGCCGCACAATATCGAACGAACGAATACCGTCACCAATAGGAGCGCACACAATGGCACAGAAACCGCTGAACGTCGGGCTGATCGGTTATGGCTTCATGGGGCGCACCCATTCCAACGCGCACCGGCTGGTCAATCGGTTCTTCGACCTCCCTTACCGTCCGGTGCTGAAGACCATCTGCGGCTTGGTCGAGGCCGAGGCGAAGGCCTTCGCCGACAAGTGGGGCTACGAGTCGTACACCACCAACTGGCGCGAGGTCGTCGAGCGCAAGGACATCGACCTGGTGGAAATCTGCGTGCCAAACAACGTGCACGCCGAGATCGCCATCGCCGCCGCCAAGGCCGGCAAGATGATCATCTGCGAAAAGCCCCTGGCCCTGAACTCCCCGCAGGCCCAGAAAATGGTGAATGCCGTCGAGAAGGCCAGGGTTCCGAACCTCGTGTCGTTCAACTACCGCCGCGTGCCGGCCGTCACGCTCGCCAAGAACCTGATCGAAGAGGGTCGCCTAGGCAAGATCTTCCACTACCGCGCCAACTTCCTCCAGGACTGGACCATCTCGGCCGACGTCCCACAGGGCGGCATGGCTACGTGGCGCCTGGACGTCAAGGCCGCCGGCTCGGGCGTGACCGGGGACCTGCTGGCCCACTGCATCGACACGGCGATGTGGCACAACGGGCCGATCACCCGCGTCAACGCGATGACCGAGACCTTCATCAAGGAGCGCAAGAACGTTGAGACTGGCAAGGTCGAGCCCGTCGGCATCGACGACGCCTGCACGTTCTTCTGCTCGTTCGATAACGGCTCGATGGGCAACTTCGAGTCCACCCGCTACGCACGCGGCCACAAGGCCCTGTACACCTTCGAGATCAACGGCGAGAAGGCCTCCATCCGCTGGGACCTGCACGACCTGCACCGCCTCCAGTGGTTCGACCACAAGGACGAGGGGAAACTTCGCGGCTGGCGGTCGATCCACGTCACCGACCACGGCGGCGGCCACCCGTACATGAACCACTGGTGGGTGCCGGGCCTGGCAATCGGCTACGCCGAAAGTTTCGTCCATCAACTCGCCGACTTCATCGAGGGCCTCGCCAAGGGCAAGCCGGCATCGCCGACGTTCCGCGAGGCGCTTCAGACGCAGAAAGTCTGCGACGCCGTGCTGAAGAGCGCCAAGACGGGCAAGTGGGTGAACGTGAAGTAAACGCTACGAACTCCGAATACCGAAACGCGCGGCGGGTCTCCCGACCCGCCGCGCGTTTTTCTGCGTTAACTGTGGCCGGCCCGCTTTGCCTACCTCCGCATTCCGCGTGAGGTCTGCGGTTGCCGCCGGCGCCAAATAGGGTATAATCTCCAGTGTGGTAACCATCCACAATGGTTTGAGGCGACGGCGAGGAACGAGCGTGAAACAGTGGGTCTACCTGGAAACGACTTGTCGCGGAAGTGCGGAAATGGCGCCAGAAGAATGCCGCGAAGTTCAACTATGACATCCGCGCTATTGCCGAAGACGCCAGGTCACGAGAAGGCAAGGACGGGCGTCCGGTGGTTACGCTGCCGCCCAAACTGCGGCCGGTAGCCAAGTGAGGCTGATGTGAGAGTAGCCATGCGGGACGACCCGATTGTGGCTGAGGTGCGGAAGATCCGCCAGAAGATTGCGGCGAAGTTCAAGTACGATGTTCGCGCGATAGCCGAGGACGCCCGCAAGCGCGAGAAGAAGAGCGGGCATCCTATAGCGTCACCGCGGCGGCGCGCGAAGGCCAAGTAGCGGATGGCTGTTGGCCCGAATCCCTAAGGCCCCGCCGCGCTATGGCTTCCATCTGCTTCCGCCGGCATCGTTTAGTGGAGCGACTGTCCCTCCGGCACTTCGGCGGCCTTGATGAACGGCATGAGCGCCCGGAGGCCCTTACCGACCTTCTCGACCTGGTGAGCCCGCTCCTTGGCTTCGAGGGCCTTGAAGTTCTTGGCGCCCGACTTCCACTCCTCGACCCACTCCTTGGCGAACGAGCCGTCCTGGATGTCGGCGAGAATTTTCTTCATTCTCTTGCGTGCCGCGGCGTCAACCACAACGTCGCCGCGCGTCAGGCCGCCGTACTCGGCCGTGTTGGAGACCGAGTACCACATGAACGAAAGGCCGCCCCGCACCAGAAGTTGCACGATGAGGTTCAGTTCGTGGAGCACCTCGAAGTAGGCGATTTCGGGCTGGTATCCGGCCTCGATGAGCGTCTCGAAGCCGCCCTTGATGAGGCTCGTCAGCCCGCCACACAGCACCACCTGCTCGCCGAAGAGGTCCGTCTCGGTTTCCTCGGCGAAGGTCGTCTCCAGGACGCCCGCCCGCGCGCCGCCGATCGCCTTGGCGTAGGCCATCGCCAGTTCGCGGGCCTTGCCGGAGGCGTTCTGCTGGACGGCGAAGAGGCACGGCACGCCGCCGCCGCCGACATACTCGCTGCGGACTGTGTGGCCGGGGCCCTTCGGGGCGACCATGATGACGTCCACCTCGGCCGGGGGCACGATCTGCTTGAAGTGGATGTTGAAGCCGTGGCTGAAGCCCAGGGTCTTGCCGGCCGCCAGGTTCGGCGCGATCTCCTTGGCGTAGACGATGCGCTGGATCTCATCGGGCAGGAGAATCTGGATGAGATCGGCCTTCTGCGTCAGTTCTGCGGCCGACATGGGCTTGAAGCCGTGCTCGACGGCGGTCTTGTAGTTCGGGGTGCCGGGCAGTTCCGCCACAAGGACCTTCACGCCCGAGTCCCGCAGGTTCTGCGCCTGGGCGTGCCCCTGGCTGCCGTAGCCGCAGATGCCGACTGTCTTCGACATGATCGGCCTAATGTCGATGTCGTTGTCGTGAAACACCTTCGCCATAGCAATCTCCTTCGCTAAAGTTTACCCTTGAACGGGTGGCACACCCGAAAAAACACGCGCCCATCAAGATGGGCGGCTAAGTGTGAAAAGGCGTTATTCGCCCCTGGCGATGGCGATGCGGCCTGTGCGGACCACCTCTCGGATGCCGTAGGGCTTCAGGAGGTCGATGAACGCCTCGACCTTCTTTTCTGGCCCGGAGATCTCGATCGTCAGGTGCTTGGCTCCGATGTCGACGATCTTGCCGCGGAAGACCTTGGCCACCTCAAAAATCTCGCCGCGCTTCTCGGGCTTCACGCTGACCTTGATGAGCGAGAGGTCCCGCTCCACGAATTCTGTTTCCGAGAAGTCCTGCACCTTGATGACGTCGATGATCTTGCCTAACTGCTTGCGGACCTGTTCGAGGACCGCGTCGTCGCCCCGCACGACGACCGTCATGCGGCTGCGCTCGGGGTCCTCGGTCTCGCCCACCGCAAGCGAGTCGATGTTAAAACCCCTCCCGGCAAACAGGCCTGCGACGTGGGCCAGGACGCCAGGCTTGTTCTCCACGACGGCGCTGATTATATGGCGCATGTTACCCGCTCCCTATGCTCAGGGGGAGTGATTCTAGCGACCCGCCGCCGCGCCAGCAAGCGCAAAGACCGCGAATTGTCGTGACCCAGTAGTAATGTCCGGTCCAGACCCAGTAGAAATGTCCGCTTCTTGGGGGCTAAGGGAAGCGGATGAACAAGGACCGGATCGAGATGAGCCAGCAAGAGCGGGACCGGCTGAAGGTGATGGCACCGGTA
>JAPLMO010000436.1 GCA_026386995.1 Planctomycetota bacterium
GAGGTCCAGCACGAGACCGCCGCCCTCATCCAGCGCTACACCGAGCAGGCGAAAGAGGACTGCGACCAGAAGGCCCGCGAAATCCTGGCTGGCGCCATCCAGCGCCTGGCTTCCGACTTTACGGCCGACGTCACGGTCGCCACGGTCGATATCCCGAGCGACGAGATGAAGGGCCGCATCATCGGCCGCGAAGGCCGCAACATCCGCGCCTTTGAACGCGTCACGGGCGTCGACGTCATCGTCGACGATACCCCGGGCGTCGTGGTTCTTTCCTCCTTCGACCCCGTGCGGCGCGAGGTCGCGCGGCGGACGCTGGCGAAACTGATCACCGACGGTCGCATCCAGCCCCCGCGCATCGAGCAGGTCGCCTCCGAATGCCGCAAGGAAGTCGAGGCCGACATCAACGAGACCGGCAAGCAGGTGGCCCTCGACACGGGCGTGCGCGGCCTGCACCCGAAGGAAGTGCAACTGCTCGGGCGACTGAAGTACCGCACGTCGTACGGCCAGAGCGTGCTGCAGCACTCGATCGAGGTGTCGCACCTGTCGGGCATGCTCGCCGATCAACTGGGCCTGGACGGCCAACTGGCGCGGCGGGCGGGCCTCCTGCACGACATCGGCAAGGCCGTCGACCACGAGGTCCAAGGCGGTCATCCGGAGATCGGGGCCGACCTGGCCCGGCGGTACAACGAGTGCGAAGAGGTCATCCACGCCATCGGCGGCCACCACGGGCCGAACGTCCAGGATGCGCTGTACACGACGTTCGTGTCGGCGGCCGACGCCGTTAGCGCGTCGCGGCCGGGCGCGCGGCGCGAGACGCTCGAAAAGTACGTCCAGCGCCTCGAGAAACTGGAAGAGATCGCCCGGCGGTTCGAGGGCGTCGAGATGGCCTACGCCATCCAGGCCGGCCGCGAAGTCCGCGTCATCGTCAACGCCGACAAGGTGGACGACGACCTGGCCATCAAGGTCTGCCGCGACATCGCCAAGGCCATCGAGGCGGAACTGACGTACCCGGGCGAAGTCCGGGTGACGCTCATTCGCGAACGCCGCGTCGTAGAGTACGCACGATAAAGAATGACCAATGACCAAGCACCAATGACCAGTGAAACGGATACGAAACGGCGATGTCCAATCGCCGGGGCGCAATCGGTCATTGTTGTTTGATTAGTCATTGCCGTTTGCTGTTTGATTGGTCATTGGTGCTTGGGCATTGGTCATTTTCCCTTGGGGGCACTAATGGAATTTCGCGCGCTGCTTATAGGCGACCTCGTCGGGAAGCCCGGCCGGAGGGCACTGGCGGCGGCGATCCCGCAGGTCATGGCCGCGCGCCCGATCGACGTCATCATCGTCAACGGCGAGAACGCGGCCGGCGGCTCAGGCATCACGCCCCCCATCTTCGAGGAACTCCGCGCCCTCGGCGTCGACTGCGTCACCCTGGGCGACCACGTCTACCGCAAGAAAGAGATCGTGCCGGTGCTGGCCGAGTCGGACCGCATCCTGCGGCCGGCAAACCTGGCGCCCGAGGCCGTGGGCCGCGGCTACACGGTCCTGGAGAGCCAGTCGGGCTTTCCGTTTGCCGTCATCAGCCTGCTGGGCCGCACTTTCATGAAGCCGGCGGAGTGCCCGTTCCACGAGGTGGACCGCATCCTGGCGGAGATCGGCGAGCGGGCGAAACTTATCTTCGTCGACATGCACGCCGAGGCATCCAGCGACAAGATCGCCATGGGATGGCACCTGGACGGCCGCGTGACGGCCGTCTGCGGCACGCACACGCACATCCAGACCGCCGATGAGAAGATCCTGCCGAAGGGCACGGCCCACATCAGCGACCTCGGCATGACCGGGGCACACGACGGCGTGCTGGGCCGCAAGAAGGAGAAGGTCCTCTCGGCCATGATCACGTCGATGCCGACGTTCTTCGACGTGTCGGCCGGCGACCTGCGCGTCCACGGCGCCATGGTGACCGCCGACACCCTGACCGGCCGCGCGACCGCCATCGAGCGCATCGCCGTCGCGATACCCGATGCGGCCGCCAAGCCCGCCCCCGGCGCCCCCGAGACGCCGGAACCGCCTGAGGCGGCGGGCGACCTGGAGTGCCCGTAAGGACATGACCCGCCGCTTTCGCGGCGGGCTCGCTGTGCCCTTTCGGTTGATTCCTCCTGAGCATTCCGGTATCACTTCCCGTATGAGCACCCTGTTTGATCCCAGCAAGATCCGTCCCGATGAGCCGGAAGGGCCGGAGACCGTCGGCGAACTCACATACCGCATCACGGCGGTGCTGGAGGATACCTTTCCCGAAGTCTGGGTCGTCGGCGAGATCTCGAACTTCAACCGTCACACCTCGGGCCACGTCTTCTTCACCCTGAAGGACGAGCGGGCCTCGATCCGTTGCGTGCTCTGGAAATCCGCCGCCGGCCGCCTGGGCCGCGAGATCGGCGACGGCGTTGAGGTGGAAGTCCGCGGCCGCATCGGCGTCTTCGAGAAGCAGGGCAACTACCAGGTCTACGTCTCCAGCGTCCGGCCGCGCGGCATGGGGGCGCTAGAGGTCGCGTTCCGCAAACTCAAGGAGCGGCTGGAGAAGGACGGCCTTTTCGAGGAGGCCCGCAAGCGGCCGTTGCCGCGGTTTCCGCGGCGCGTCGGCGTGGTCACAAGCCCCACGGGGGCGGCGGTCCGCGATATCATCCACGTGCTCACGCGGCGCTGGCCGGCGGCGGAGATCGTTCTGGCCCCGGCCCGCGTGCAGGGCGAGGGGGCGGCGGCCGAGATCGTGCGCGGCATCGAGAACCTCAACCGCCTGGGCGGCATCGACGTCATGATCGTCGGGCGCGGCGGCGGCAGCTTGGAGGACCTCTGGTCGTTCAACGAGGAGATCGTCGCCCGGGCCATCTACGCGTCGGGCGTGCCGGTCGTTTCGGCGGTGGGGCACGAGACGGACTTCTCGATCAGCGACTTTGTGGCCGACGTGCGGGCCCCCACGCCCTCGGCCGCGGCCGAGATGGTCGTGCCCGACCGCAAGGAGGTCCGGGCCACGGTCGGCACTCTGCAAGGCCGCCTGGCGCGGGGCCTGAAGCACATCGTCGACCTCTTGATGGACGAACTGTCGCTCTTTGCGGCCCACCGGTTCTTCTGCTATCCGCAAGACATCGTCCTCGCGCGCGAGCAGGAGCTCGATGACCTGGAGCGGCGGCTCCTCGTGGCGATGAAAGACAAGTGGTCCGCGCGGTGGATGCGCCTCGAGCGTGCGGCGGGGGGCCTCGCGCGCCATTCGCCGCAGGCACGCTGGCGCGAGTCGGCGGCGGCCCTGAAGATGGCGACGTTCCGCCTCCGGGCGGCCGCGCGGACGCTCTTTGAGCATCGCTGGACCGTGGCCGTCAGCCGGTTGGCCGGGCGCCTGGAAGACCTGAACCCCGACCGGGTGCTTGCACGCGGCTACAGCCGCACGGTCCTGGAGCGCACCGGCCGCATCCTGACGCGCGCCGCCGACGCGATCGCCGGCGACCTCCTGCGGACGCACCTGGCACAGGGTACGCTCAAGAGCCGCGTGACCGAGGCTGAGCCCGGCCATCCAGTCGGCCGCCTTGGCGACCGCGGGGAACCGCAGACGCGGCCGAAGAAGAAAGGCCGAGACTCAGGGCCATCGCTTTTTGAGTGAGCGCGCAGGCAATGAACGCCGAAGTGAAATTCGAGATGACCGCGGCGCTCTGGGAGGCGGCGGCCCGCCGCATGTGGCGCCGATTCTTCTGGCGCTACGCCCAGTGGATCGTCGTGGCCGTGCTTTGCGCGTTCCTGGTTTTTCCGCGGGTGGCGGGGTTCAGGGGGCTCCTGGGGGCGATGCTGCTCCTGGTGTGTGCGGCGGCGGGAACGTATCTGGCGTACCACCTGTTGCTCCGGAAGATCCGCTCGCGTGCGGCCGCCCTCGGCCGCGGGCCGCAGGTTTACCGGATCACCGACGAGGGGCTGTGCGTTCCGACGGCGGCGGGCGAGGCCGTCTACCCGTGGGGCCAGTTCCACGGCCTTGCGCGGTCGCGCGAGGTGTGGCTGCTCTTTCACGGCCGGTCGAGCGCCGTCTTTTTTCCCGCCGAGGCGATGGAAGGGGAGGTCGGCGAGTTCGTCACGGCGAGGATTTGCGCCAGTGGCGGCACGGTGAGATAGCCTCGCAGGCCGTCATGCATTTTGGTTAGCCGCCCATCTTGATGGGCGCGTTCTACGAAAGGCGAAAACATGGCGAAGAAAAAGAGCGATGACCCGGCGGAACTCCCGTTCGAGGAGCGCCTGGCGAGGCTCGAGCAGATCGTCACGAAACTGGAGTCCGGCGACGTGGGCCTGGACGAGTCCCTGAAACTCTACGCCGAGGGGGCGGGCCTCATCAAGGACTGCCGCAAAACACTGGCCGAGGCCGAAAAGAAGATCGCCAAACTCACCGAGGACGCCGCCGGGAAACTGGCGACCGAGCCGCTCGAGGCGGAAGGCGAGGGCGGCGAATAAGCGGCGGCGGCAAAGAGACTGCGGGGCTCCTTGTCACCGCTTGCCCTTGCGATGGCCTTTCTTTCCTTGCGGCGGGCCTCGCTTGGCCCACTTCTCGGCCTTGGCGGCCTGGCGGGCCTTGCGGCCCTCTTTGCGTTCAACCTTCTTCTCGGCCTTGGCGGCTTGCTGGGCCGTTGCCGGCGCGGTCGGGGCGTAGATGGGTTCCAGGTCAAGCTGCCGCCGCGGGATATTGACGCCCGCGATCTTCACCTCCAGCGTCGACCCCATGCGAAGGACTCGCCCCGTGCGGCGGCCGATGAGGGCGTAGCGCTTGCGGTCGAACTGGTACTCGTCGTCTCGCAGGTTCGAGATGTGCACCAAGCCGTCGATCAGGAACACGGAGTTCTCGACAAAGATTCCGAAGGCCTGGACGCCCGTGATGACGCCCGTGAACGTTTCTCCCACGCGCGACTCGAGGTACTCCAGCAGTTTGACCTTCGTGAGTTCCCGCTCGGCGGCCTCGGCGCGGCGTTCGGTCCGCGAGCAGTGAGAGGCCAGTTCCGAGAGGCCCGTCGTCGGCCGCTCGTCGCTCTCCTTGCCGCGTTCCGGTTGCGGCTTGTGGCGCCCGCCGCGAGGCTTCTCGACCTGGCCTCGTACCACGGCGTCGAACAGCCGGTGGATCGTCAGGTCGGGGTACCGGCGGATAGGCGACGTGAAGTGGCAGTAGGCGTCGCTGGCGAGGGCGAAGTGCCCCTCTTTCTTGATGCTGTACTCGGCGCGCTTCAGGCTCCTGAGGACCACCAGGTGGATGCCGTATGCCTCGGGCTTGCCGCGGACGGCGTTCAGGAGGCTCTGCAGTTCGTGCCGGTCGCGCGGGTTGTGCAGGTGATAGCCCACGCTGCGGGCGTAGTGCATCAGGTCGTCGGCGGCTTCGTCGTCGGGGTCGGGGTGGATGCGCCGCAGGTAGGTCAGGTCGTACTTGTCGAACTCGCGGGCCACGGCCTCGTTGGCCTCGACCATGAACATTTCGATGATCTTGTGGCTGAAACTCGTGTCCTCGGGGTGGGCAGCGACGACCTTGCCCTCGTCGCTGAGTTCCAGGTCAACCTTCGGCAGGTCGAGTTCCAGGTACCCTTCGCTCCGGCGCCGCGCCAGCAACCGGCGCGCCAGGCGGTTCATCGCGGCCAGAAGTTCCACCACGTTTGCGGGCAGGCCGCCGGTCTTGCCCTCGATGGCGTCGGTCGCCTGCTCGTATGTCAGGCGTTTGGCGCTCTTGATGTAGGTGTTGGCGAGGTCCACCTGGATCGGCTTGCCCTGTGGGTCGAGGCGGATGAATGCGCTCTTCGTCAGGCGCGTCCGGCCCTCCTGGAGGCTGCACACGCCGTTGGAGAGCACCTCGGGCAGCATCGGCACGACCATCGTCGGCAGATATACGCTCGTGCCGCGCTCGCGGGCATCGAGGTCGATGGCCGAGCCTTCCGGCACGAAGTACGGGACGTCGGCGATGTGGACACCCAGCGTTGCCGAGCCGTCGGGGTGCTCGGTGAGGCTGATGGCGTCGTCGAAGTCGCGGGCGTCGATGGGGTCGATCGTGATAATGGTTTCGCCCGTCAGGTCGCGGCGGCCCTGGAGCGCCTCGTCGTTCATGCGGTCCGCCGCGCCGCGCGCCTGGGCCTGAACGTCCTCGGGGAACTCGTGCGGCAGGTCGAACTGGTTAAGGACGCAGAGCGTGTCGACGCCAGGGGTGCCGCGCTCGCCCAGGACCTTGGTGATGACGGCCTCGCCGGGCTCGCCGCGGGCGGCGTACTTGAGGATCTCGAAGACGACCTTGTCCTTGGGCCGCACGTCTGTGCTGGAGGCGTCGGGGACGGCGAAGTCCTGCGTCAGGATGCCGCCGTCGGGCCGGACGAAGCCGCCGACGGGCGTGTTGATGTACGTGCCGACGAAGCGGGTTTGCCCGCGCTCGAGGATCTCGAGGATCTGCCCGTAGTAGCCGCGCGGCGAGCGGCCGCCGACCTTCGCCAGGACGATGTCATTCGTGACGGCGTCGAGGTGATCGTTGGGGCCGATGAAGATGTCCTCGCCCTTGCTCGGCCCCTGGTCGCCCTCGGGCATGACGAAGCCGAAGCCGCGCTCCGACAGGCTGAAACGGCCCTGGACGGCGCCGGCCGGCAGGGCGCGGGGTGCGGCCTTGGCCTTGGTCTTGGGCTTGGGCTTTTCGGCGCGCGGCGGGACCAGTTTGCCGCGCGGGCCGACCTCGATCTGGCCCTCGCGGATCATTTCCTTGATGAGCGCCCGGAACTCGTGGTAGGACTCTTCGGCAACGTCGAAAAACCGGGCCAGGCCGCGTACTTTCATCGGCCGCCAGCGACCGGATTGAAGGTGAGTCAGGATCTTCTCTCGCATGCTTTCTCTTTCCGTAACTGGTTAACCCGCAAGTATACGAGCGGGGGAAGGGGTAATCAATTTTCATTTCCGTCGCTGTGGCACGCAAGAGCATCTTGACTGCGACCTTGCGTTTCTGAGGCGCGATGTGTATTGTAAAAGAGAACCCTGTTAAGGGGAAAAACGATGGACGATAGTGTTGAGCAAACGGTCAAGTTCTCAACAGAGCAGAAGGCGAAATCAACCATTCCATCGGGCGGTAATTTCGACGAGATCCTCTCGCTGGCGCGCCAACTCGGAGAGGCCATCAGCCGCCACCCCCGCTACGCCAAGTTGAGGGAGGCCGACGAACGCGTACGCGGCGACAAGTCGGCGACCGACGCCCTGGACGCTTACAACAAGGCGGCGGAGGAACTCTCCCGCAAAGAGCGGTCCGGCCGGCCGATCGAGGTCGAAGACAAGCGGCGCCTCCGCAGCCTCCAGGAAACCGTCGCCGCCAATGAGGCGGTCAAAGCCTTCATGGTCTCCCAGGCCGACTACGCCGAGTTGATGCGCAAGATGAACGATGCGATCTACCAGGCGATCTCGGGCGAGCAGGAACCGGCGGGCCCCCAGGGGTAGGCTGCCCCGTACGGACATGCCCCCGACCTCACGGTCGGGGCTCGAATGACCAAGCCTACAGGCCGCCCTGCAAGTCCTTGCCCTTCTCGTCCTCCTCCACCGTCTCCTCAAAGCCCTTGTAGAGCGCTCCGCCGAACATCTTGTTGAAGCCGGTCCAGCGGCGGACGGGGTCGGCGTCGGCGGCGACGTCGCGGAAGAAGGCGTGCAATTTGGCGTCGAGGTTGTCGATGTGGTTCAGCGTGAATGCCTCGGCGGTCATCGGCAGTTTCGGGCTGCCGAACTCGTGCGTACCGTGGTGGGCCAGCACGAGGTGCCGCAGCACGTTCGCGAGTTCCTCCGGGAAATCGGTCCCGGCGGCGCGGACGGCGGCGACCTTCGCGTCGAGCATCAGGACGCCCTGCACGAGGTGGCCGACCAGTTTCCCGGCGTCGGTGTATCCGAATGCCTGGGCGTAGGCCAGTTCGCGGGTCTTGCCAAGGTCGTGCCAGAATGCGCCGAGGAGCAGCAGGTCGCGGTCAAGTTTCGGATAGTACTTGACCATGGCCTCGCAGGTTTCGGCGACGCCGAGGGTGTGTTCGAGGAGGCCGCCAAGGTACGCGTGGTGCAGCCTCTCGGCGGCCGGGGCGCGCTTGAGGTCCCGTACGAGGGCCTCGTCGGCCCAGATGGCCGCCATGAGTGCCCAC
>JAPLMO010000393.1 GCA_026386995.1 Planctomycetota bacterium
GGCAAGATCTCCAGCGAGTGGTTCATCCCGAAGGCCCTCCAGATTCTGGACGAGGCGCCGCACATCTACGACGCCGCCGACCGCCTCATCGAGGCCGCCGACTGGATCATCTGGCAACTGACCGGCCGCGAGACCCGCAACCTCTGCACCGCCGGCTACAAGGCCATCTGGTCGAAGCGCGAGGGGTTCCCGCGGAAAGAGTTCTTCGCGGCCCTCGACCCGAAGTTCGCCGACGTCGTCGACGCCAAGATGTCGCGCGAGATCATCCCCCTGGGCGCCCGCGCGGGCGGCCTCACGGAAAAAATGGCCGCACGGCTGGGCCTTAAGGCCGGCATCGCGGTGGCCGCCGGAAACGTCGACGCCCACGTCGCCGTCCCGGCCTGTACCGTCACGGGCCCCGGCAAGATGGTCATGATCATGGGCACCAGCATCTGCCACATGGTCTGCGGCACGGCCGACAAGCACGTGCCCGGCCAGTGCGGCGTGGTCGAGGACGGCATCCTGCCGGGGCTGTACGGCTTCGAGGCCGGCCAGTCGGCCGTCGGCGACATCTTCGCGTGGTTCGTCCGCACCTGCGTGCCGGAGGCATACCACACGGCCGCGCGGCGCAAGAAGGGCAGCGTGCACGACCTCCTGGCGGAAAAGGCCGCCCAGTACGCGCCCGGCCAGACGGGCCTCCTGGCCCTGGACTGGTGGAACGGAAACCGGTCGGTCCTGGTGGACGCCAACCTCACGGGCCTGATGCTCGGCATGCACCTCGGGACCAAACCCGAGGAGATGTACCGGGCACTGCTGGAGGCCACCGCTTTCGGCACCTACAAGATCATCCGCACGTTCGAGCAACACGGCGTGCCGATCGAAGAGATCTACTGCTGCGGCGGATTGCCCGAGCGCAATGATCTCCTGATGCAGATCTACTCCGACGTCAGCGGCCGCGCCTTCAAGATCGCCCGCAGCGCCCAGACCTGCGCCCTCGGGAGCGCCATGCACGGGGCCGTTGCTGCGGGCAAGACCGCCGGCGGCTACAACACCATCAAGGAAGCCGCCGCACGCATGGCCGGCGTCCGCGACAAGACCTACCGGCCCGACCCCACCGCCCACGCGGTCTACGAGAAGATCTTCGCCGAGTACGACATGCTGCACGATTACTTCGGGCGCGGCACAAACGACGTCATGAAACGCCTGAAGGCCCTCAAGGGCGTCCAGTAGCGGATTTCGGGATAAGCCTGCGGCCGCGAAGCGTCGAATATAGTAAGGCGGTTGCGGGTACGTGTTTAGCGTACCAAGCAAGACTTGTCATTCTGAGCGAGCGAGAGCGAGCGAAGAATCTCGGCCGTCCGAACGGCGAGATTCTTCGGCCCCGTAAACGCGGCCTCAAAATGACAACTCTAAACAAGTACGGTTGCGGAGGCGGTATGGACCGTCAGAAATTCAAGGCGCGGCTGCTAAGGCTCTGGAACGGCTGGATCAAGCCGTTCCTGGTCATCCTGATCGTGGCCGGGGCGGTCCGCTCGGCCATCGCCGACTGGAACGACGTGCCCACCGGCTCGATGAAACCCTCGATCATCGAGGGCGACCGCATTTTCGTCAACAAACTCGCCTACGACCTCAAGGTGCCCTTCACGCTGTGGCGGGTGGCCCGCTGGGCCGGGCCGGCGCGCGGCGACGTCGTCGTATTCTTCGAGCCGGTCCACGAGCAGCGGTACGTCAAACGCGCCATCGGACTGCCGGGCGACGTGGTCGAACTCAGGGGCAACCGCCTCATCGTCAATGGCCAGGCGGTCGAGTATGAGCCGCGCGGCAGCACGGAGGACGGGCGCGTGCTGGTCGATGAGGACCTCGACGGCCGCACGCACGCCGTGATGCTAACGCCGGGCCTGCCGTCACGGTCGGACTTCGGGCCGGTGACGGTGCCCGAGGGGCAGTACTTCCTGATGGGCGACAACCGGGACCAGAGTTTCGATTCGCGCTACTTCGGCTTCATCGAGCACGACCGCATCGTCGGCCGCGCAACACGCATCATCTTTTCCATCGACTCCGGCCGCTGGTACCTGCCGCGCACGGAGCGGTTCTTCGAGAAGTTGCAGTAAGAGGCTGTTTCAGAACCGGCTTTCAGCGTATGATCGCGCGGCGGGCAGTCTTGCCCGCCGCGCAAAGATGGTTTGTATGCGCGGTGGGCAAGACTGCCCACCGCGCGACACTCGGTTCTGAAACAGTTTCTAAGGCCGCGGGACCGCCTCGCCTCGCCTCGCCGAAAACGTCTTTCCTCTCCGCCGTCGCGCCGGTACAGTGGAGGACCGTACAAGGGCACAACGCCCTGCGGCGACCGTGCGAGGGCCTGCCGCCACGCGATAGAGGTGCACACTTGCTGGAAGACCTGCGAAAGGAAGTCTGTTGGGCCAACCGCGAGTTGCCCAGAATGGACCTAGTGGCGTGGACGAGCGGCAACGTCTGCGGCCGCGACCGCGCAAGCGGCCTGGTGGTGGTCAAGCCCTCGGGCGTCCTCTTTGAGGAACTCACGCCCGAGAAACTCCTGGTCGTCGACCTCGACGGCAAAATCATCGAGGGCACGCTGAAGCCCTCCGTTGACACCGCCACCGCCCTCTACATCCTGAAGCACATGCCCGAAACCAGCGCCGTCATTCACACCCACTCGCGCTACGCCACGGCGTTTGCCGCGCTCGGCCAGGGCATTCCCGTGTATCTGACGGAGCACGGCGATGCGTTCGGCATCCCGATCCCGTGCGGCCGGTACGCCAGGATCGGCGGCATCGCGGTCGGCCAGGAGGTCGTGCGGGTCCTGACGGAAATCAAGATGCAGTGCCCGGCCGTCCTGATGCAGAACCACGGCGTTTTCGCCGTCGGCACGAGCGTCCGGGGGGCACTCAAGGCGACCGTCGTGGTCGAAGACATCGCCCGCACCGTGCACCTGGCAATGACAATCGGCAAGCCCATCCCGATTCCGCCCGAAGAGGCAATGCGGCTGTACACGGTGTATCATACGAAGTACGGGCAGGAAGCCGGCGGCGGATTCAAGTAAATGCAGAATAGAGAATGAAGAATGCAGAATAGGAAAAACGGCCTTCGCCTGAATTCTGCATTCTGCATTCTGAATTCTTCATTCTGCATTTGAACAGGAGACTCACCATGGCCGAAAAGTTCCGGACCGAAAAGGACACACTCGGCGAAGTCAAGGTCCCCGCCGCCGCCTACTGGGGGGCGCAGACACAGCGGGCGGTCGAGAACTTCCCCATCTCGGGCCTGCGCGCACGGCCGGCGCTCATCCGGGCGCACGTGATGATCAAGATGGCCGCCGCACGCACAAACGCCGCGCTCGCAAAACTCGACCCGAAACTCGCCAAGGCCATCGCGGACGCCTGCAAGGAGGTCCTCGCCGGCAAACTCGCCGACCAGTGGGTCGTGGACGTCTACCAGGCCGGCGCGGGCACGTCGTTCAACATGAACACCAACGAGGTCCTCGCCAACCGCGCCAACGAACTTCTCGGCAAGCCCCTGGGCTCGTACTCGCCCGTCCACCCCAACGACCACGTCAACATGAGCCAGTCGACGAACGACACATTCCCGACGGCCATGCAGTTGGCGGCCATCCAGGAAGGCCTCGCGCTGGAGGATGCCGCCGAGCATCTGGCCGACGCCCTGGCCGCCAAGGGCCAAGAGTTTGACGCCGTCATCAAGAGCGGCCGCACGCACCTTCAGGACGCCGTGCCCATCCGCTTGGGCCAGGAGTTTTTAGCGTGGTCGTTTGCTATCCACCGCGGCGCCGAGAGAGTGGCCGTGGCGCTGGATGAGTGCCGCGAACTGCCGCTGGGCGGCTCGGCCGCGGGCACAGGCTTCAACACCCATCCCGACTTCGCCGCAAAGGCCGTCGAGAACCTCGCGGAGATCGCCGACACGGAACTCGCTCCCGCCGCCGACCTGCGCTACGCCATGCAATCGACCGCGGCCATGGCGAGCGTGAGTAGCGCCCTCAGGCTCTTGGCGCTGGAGCTCATACGCATCGCCAACGACCTGCGCCTGCTGGCGAGCGGCCCGCGCACGGGCCTGGCCGAGATACGCCTGCCCGCCATCCAGCCTGGCTCCAGCATCATGCCCGGCAAGGTCAACCCGAGCATGGCCGAGTGCCTTGACATGGTGGCCATGCAGGTGGTGGGCAACGATGCCGCCGTCGCCCTCGCCACGCAGGCGGGCCAACTGGAACTGAACGTGATGATGCCGCTCATCGCCCACAACGTGCTCTTCAGCATCGAGATCCTCAAGCAGGCGATGAAGGCGTTCACCGTACGTTGCGTGCGCGGCATAGAGGCCGATGCCGAGCGGTGCCGCGGGTACTTCGAGTCGTCGGTCGGCCTGGCGACGCTCCTCAATGAGCACATCGGCTACGCCAAGGCGGCCGAGATCGCAAAGTTGTCGGTCAAGACCGGCAAGACCCTGCGCGAACTGATTCTCGAAAAGGGCCTGATGACCAAGGCCGAACTCGACAAGGCGCTAGACCCGAAGCGCGTGACCGAGCCTAACGACACAACGCGGAAGTAACATGCGGGTGTGGCACGGCTGGCTTGCCCAGCCGTGGAACATGTTTCGCACGTTCTCCACGGCTGGACAAGCCAGCCGTGCCACATGTTTCCGGAGCGGAGTGGGGGCCACAGCCATGATGGTCCGTGAACCCGTCGTCGCCGGCCGGTTTTATCCGGCCACGCGCGAGGAATGCCTGCGGCACATCGCGGCGCTTATGCCGAAGACGCCCTTTGAGGGCGGCCCTGAGCGGCCGGTGGCGGGTATTGTGCCGCATGCGGGGTGGTTCTTCTCCGGCGAGACGGCCCTGGCGGTCCTGGGGGCGATCTCGGCAAAGCGGACGCCAAAGACGTTCGTCATTTTCGGGGCCGTTCACACCGGCGGCGTGCGGCATAGCGCGGTCTTTCCTTCCGGCGGGTGGCAGACGCCGCTCGGCCTGGCGCAGATCGACGAGCGGCTGGCAGGCGAGATTCTGGCACGCGGCACGGGTCTGGTGGCCGACGACCCGCAGGCCCACGAAGACGAGCACAGCATCGAGGTCCAGGTGCCGCTGGTGCAGCACCTCGCGCCCGAAGCGAAGATCGTCCCGATTGCCGTCCTGCCGGACGAGAAGGCGGCGGCCGTCGGGCGGCTGGTCGGCGAGGTCATACGCAGCCTGGGCGCCGACGCCGTGTGCCTCGGCTCGACCGACCTGACGCACTACGGCTCGCCCTACGGCTTTACGCCGATGGGGCACGGCGAGGCGGGCGTGCGGTGGATGCGCCAGGAGAACGATAGGCGGATGCTGGACCTCATGGCCGCCCTCGACGCCGACGCCGTGGTCGCCGAGGCCCGCACTCACTGGAACGCCTGCGGCGCCGGCGCCGTGGCCGCCACGCTGGCCGCCGCACGCCAGCTCGGGGCCGCGCGAGGCCACGTCGTCCGGTACACCACCAGTTACGACGTGATGCGCGAGCGCACCGGGCGCACGGATGCCGAGGCGGCGGTGGGGTATGGGGGGGTGGTGTTCTGAGAAATGCGTCTCTCGGTACTCTCTCGCCGAAAAAGCAAACAGCAAACGACAATGCCTAATCAAACGACAAACAGCAAGCCCACTGACGCCTAACTCGCCTCCGGCCCTTTGCCGTTTGGCTTCTTGCTGTTTGATTAGGCATTGCCGTTTGTCGTTTGCCTTTTGCCTTTGCTTTTTGGCTTCTCGCTTGACACCCCGGCCTCGCTCCCGTAACTTCTCCCCCGCCAAGTCATGGCAATAGGGGTTAGCGCATGTCGTGACCCAACCGCATCACGGTGCTGAGGATCCTGTTGGTGGTGCCGTTCGTCCTGCTCCTGCTGGACGCGGCGGACGACCCGGCCTACCGCTACGGGGCCTTGGCGTTGGCGATCTTCGTGGGTCTCTGCGATGCGGCCGACGGCATCATCGCCCGTCGCACGGGCACTGTGACGAAGATCGGCTCCATCCTGGACCCGCTGGCCGACTACGCCTTTATGATCAGCGCGCTTTCGATCATGTCGATGCGGGGCGTTCTTTCGGAGAACCCCGACATCCGCCTGCCCTACTGGCTCTCGGTGACGCTGATTGCCCGGGCACTTTTCCTGCTCGTCGGGAGTTTCATCGTACATTTCCTGACCGGCTTTACGCAGGGCATGCCTACGGCAAGCGGCAAGGCGGCGACCGTCTTGCAGTTCGTCGTGGTCGCCACGATGTGCATTTCTCCCGAACTGCTGAACTGGCTTCCAACGGCCGCACCGTTTATCCTGCACAGCCTGTGGGGCCTGACTGTCCTCGTGGGCGTCATTTCATGGCTCGGCTACATCCGGACCGGGTCGAAGATCCTGACGGCCGGCGGCCACGGAGGCTAAGTGGAACCGCAAAGAGAACCACTACAACTTTGCGCGGCGGGTCTCCGTACCCGCCGCGCATAGGTGCGTGGTCTCGTATGACGCGGTGGGTACGGAGACCCACCGCGCAAAGGTTGAGCGGCGTCGTAGTACCAGGGCTGTCCTCGCCCCTTGCCGGGCAGAAAAACGCAGCGAAATTTTTGCTCTGCGCGCACCGCGCGGGGCCAACGCCCGGTTTTTCTGCAAACCTAACCCCTTGTCCTACAACAGGTTGCGCTCGCCTCCGGCCTGCGCCTCCCGCAGCATTTGCCTTGCTACCCACCGTGAGTATGCTTCAGGCAGGGCAGGATGTGGTGAGTTGTATCCGGGGCGAGTGTCTCTCGCCCTAGAATCGGGAGGTCAGATGTCGCTAGAGGCCAACGTTCTCGCCGTTGTACCGGAGCCTGCGGACCTGAAGGGCTTCATGGCGGAGTTGGAGGCGCTCGGGTTGAAGGTCCACACGGTTCCCGACTGCCTGACCGCCATGGGCGCCGTGAAGGCAATCGAGTTCGATTTCGCAGTCCTCAGAGACGAGCCCGGTCCGGTGGACGTGATCGACGCAACGCGGCTCCTCAAGAGTTTGCGCACCGACCGGTACCTGCCGGTCATCGTGGCGACCGGCTCCGCAGCCACGGCCCAGCGCCGCAAGGACCTTCTGGCCGCCGGCGTCGACGACCTGATCGCGTCCGACACCTGCGGCGAGGCGCTGTGGCTGCGCCTTCAGCCGGTGCTGCGCCTGAAGGGCGTCTGTGACCACCTCCGCCAGGTCCAGGCGGAACTGACGCGGACGCTGGACCGCGAGAACGCCCTCCTGAAGCAACTGCGCGAAGACAACAAGACCCTCAAGGTCCGCAGCATCACGGACGGCCTGACGGCCCTCT
>JAPLMO010000324.1 GCA_026386995.1 Planctomycetota bacterium
CTGGGCCGCCTCGTCGAAGGTCCAGTTGACGGTGACCGAGAGTTCCTTGGTGCTGTCATCGTTCATGCGGCGGTCCAGAACACTCCAGAGTTTGACGTTGGCGGCGCCGAAATACCTGGCGCGGTCGGGGTGGCCTTTCAGTTTCTCGTCCCACGTGACCAGGTACCCCTTCTGTCGCGCCACCTCCCGGTACGCCTTGGCGATGGCGGCCACGTCTCCCTTGCCGAGGAACTCCACGCGCACGCGCTTGGCGCTCTTGCGCAGCACCGCCGAAAGCCTGAGGATCTGCCCGCCGCCCGCGGGCGACGCCTGGCCGGCGATCACGCTTCGCACGTCGGCCGTCACGTAGGGGTCGTCCCACGTCACGAGGGCCGCCGCGTTGCGCTTGACGAGGCCCACCATCTGCATGTGGCAGCCCTCGTAGGTGTAGGTGTCGAACGAACGCGTAAACGCGACGCCCGAGTCGGCCGGAATCAGCAGGCCCTCGCGCACAGGCAGCACAAGGCTGCCCTGCTCGGCGTCGGTCGTCCAGAGAAGTCCGTCGAAGAACCGCACGTTCTCGACGGCGCCGGGGTCTGATGCCTCGTAGGAGAAGTCGAGCGCCTTGCCGCGCGCAGCCGGGGCGATCCGCACGCGGAGCCACAGGCCCGGCTTCTGAGGGAGCGGCCGGAACGTCGCCTCCACGGCCTCGCCGACGCGGCGAACCTCTCCGCCTTCGAGGTTGGCGCTGACCTTGCCGCCACCCACATTGAGCACCGCCTGGCCCATGCGCGGCCGGTCGGAGCGTGACGCGCCTGCGGTCTCGGAGTGAGAGGCCCACGTCACGCCGCCAGCCTTGTCCACGATCTCGCACGCACCGCTTGCGGCCATGGAGAACCGCAGATACGGCGTCTCGATGGTCACCGGGACCGCCGTAGGACCGGTTACGCCAGCCGCGCCTTTCGGGCCGGCGTCCTGCGGCTTCGTCGGAGGGGTCTGGAGCCCTACGCCGTCAAGGCTCCTGACCCCGCCCTGTTCGGCCGCCCCGGTCATCTTCGCCAGGAGGTCGAAGAAGCCGCGCTTGCGCTGGCTGGAGATGCCCCAGTTGGCGGGCACGCATTGGTAGCCTTCATCGTAGCCTTCGCCTTTCAGGCGGTAATCGAAAAGGCCCCAGGAGGCGTACCGGCTGACGGCGGCGATCATATTGTTGTCGGGCTTCTCGAAGCCGAAGTGGTCGTCCTCGTTAAAGAGGATCGGCTGGCCCCGGTAGGTCTTGATCGCGCGGCAGGTCTCGACCATCTTACGGATGCGGTCCGGGTTGGAGACGCCGTTGCCGTGGAGAAGGAGAAAATCGGCCGCAGCCACGAGATTTTCGGGCGGAATCCCCCCGCCGCCCATGCTGACGCTGGCGAGCAGGCGCCCGGCGGGGAACTTCACCTTGCCCGCTGACCGCTTCTTTACCATTTCAATGAGTTCATGCACGCGGCGGGGCTTCAGGATGTCGTGCTCGTACCGGTTGACGTCGCACTCATTGTTGATCTCCACCATCACGTTGGTGTAGCCCTTGGCGAGGAGCCAGTCGGTGGCATTCTCGGCAGCCTTGATGACGGCGGCCTCGTCCTTCAGGCGCTCGTCCTGGCCGAAGTAGAAGTAGCCAACGATGGCGACCATGCCGAGTTCGTCGGCCTTGTCGAGGATCTTTTCGAGCCGCGCCAGGTAGTCGGCCCGCAGGCTGCCGTCGGCCTCGAAGGCCGAGTTGTGCCACGGCTGCTGGTTGGCGTAGCCGATGGGTGCGCCGCCCTGGAAGTTGATCGTGAACGCCAAGAGGCCGTGCCTGCGCCACTCGGGCATGGCCGCGACGAACTCGTGTGTGTTGCGCTCCGGATCCCACGGGCCGTCGGGATAGTTCCAGCGCGAACGGGTCTCGGGGTTGCGGTCGTCGAAGATGCCCTGGATCATGCGGGAATTCATGAGCAGGCCTTCGATCTTCATCCCGTTCCACGAGCGCCCCTCGTAAGTGGGCCGCCCGTTGATGCGGAACGCCTGGCCGTCGATGCCGATGGCGGTCTTGCGGGCCGCGGTGGGGGCCACGGCGCGGGCAGGGCCGCAGACGCACAGAATCAGAAGAAGACCGAGAACGGCCGTAAGAATTCGTCGCATTGAGTATCCCTTCCTGAGGGTGGCATGCAACGCCGTTAACTATCCTTGGTCTGGTACAATGATTCGAGATAATAAAAACAGCCCCTTTTTGCCGATTTGGGTCTTTGGTAAAGAGTCCCAAAGCAAAAAGGAGCGTGTCTATGAGGATACCCAATCT
>JAPLMO010000460.1 GCA_026386995.1 Planctomycetota bacterium
GACCTGCCCATCGACTACGACAGCCTCGCCCAGGCCGGCTCCATCATGGGCTCCGGCGGCATGATCGTCATGGACGCCAACACCTGCATGGTGGACGTTGCCAAGTACTTCATGAGCTTCCTGAAGGACGAATCCTGCGGCAAGTGCTTCACCTGCCGCAAAGGTACCCAGCGGATGTACGAAATCCTCGACGACATCTCCAACGGTCGGGGGACGCTTGAGCACCTCGGACTCCTTGAGGAACTGGCCCGCATCGTTAAGGACACCACGATGTGTGGCCTGGGGCAGACGGCGTCGAACCCGGTCATGAGCACCCTCCGGTACTTCCGCCACGAGTACGAGCGGCACGTCGTGGACAAGAAGTGCGACGCCTTCGTCTGCCGCAGCCTCGTGGGCGCCTCCTGCCAGGCCGCCTGCCCCCTGGAGACCGAGGCATGGCGCTACGTGGCCCTTATCGAGAAGGGCCGGTACGAGGAGGCCTACCAGGTCATCCGGTCGGCCAACCCGTTCCCGTCGATTTGCGCGCGGGTCTGCGACCGCAAGTGCGAGCAGAAGTGTCAGTTGGGAGTGACAAGCGGCGAGCCCATCGCGGTCCGTGCCTTGAAGCGGTTCGTCACCGACCGCGTGGACCCGGCGGTCTACAAGCCCGCGAAGGCTGCGCGGCGCGGCAAGGGCGCCGCCAGGGTGGCGGTGGTCGGGGCCGGTCCGGCCGGTCTTTCGGCCGCCCATTACCTCTCGCTCCGGGGATACAAGGTGACGCTCTTCGAGGCGGAAGATGATCCGGGCGGCATGCTCGTCAGTTGTATTCCGGCTTACCGCCTGCCCCGCAGCATCCTCAAGAAGGAGATCGCATCCCTCCTCAATGGCAACGTCACGGTCAAGTGCGGAACCGTCCTGGGGCGGGATATCACGATTGACGGTCTCTTCGCGGACGGCTTCAAAGCGGTCTTCCTCGCCCTGGGTGCCCACAAGAGTTGGCGGCTGGACCTGCCGGGCGAAGCCCTCGAAGGCGCCTACCCCTCCATCGAGTTCCTGAAGGCCTTCAACCTCAGGGGCGAAGAACTGGCCGGCGGCCACGTGGCGATCATCGGCGGCGGCAACTCGGCCGTCGATGCCGCACGCGTCGCCATCCGCCAGGAGAACGTCCAGAGCGTCACCCTCCTCTACCGCCGCACCGGCCAGGAGATGCCGGCCTACGCCGAGGAGGTCGATGCCGCCATCGAGGAGGGAATCCGGCTTGAGACGCTCGTCTCCCCGGTCAAGATCCGCTACATCGAGACGGCCGTAAAGGAAGGCATCAAGGTTGAAACGATGGTCTCGCCGGTCCGAATCTACTCGCAGAACGGCCGCCTCGTGGGCATCGAGTGCATCCGCAACACGCTCGGAGAGGTTGATACCAGCGGCCGGCACACGCCGGTCCCCGTGCCGGGGAGCGAGTTCAGCATCTCGCTGAACACGCTGATCGTTGCCATCGGCGAACGCCCCGACAGCGACTGCCTGACGGCGATGGGCCTGGTGCTGGACAAGAGCGGCCGGCTCCAGGTCGATCCGCGGACGCTCCGCACCAGCCGCAACGGCGTGTTTGCCGGGGGTGACCTTGTAACCGGGCCCAACACGGTGGTCGACGCCATCGCTGCCGGCAAGCGGGCGGCCGGTGTCATCGACCGCTTCCTTCGTGGCGATGAACTCGCGGAACCGCCCCACATCCGGCTGCCGGACGTCTTCGTCGAGGCTGCCGCTGTCAGCGAGGAAGAACGCGAGGACGCCGTCCGGGCGGAGCCCGCCACGATTCCCATTGAATCCAGACGCAAGAACTTCGCCGAGGTCGAACGGGGCCTCTCGGTTGAACAGGCCACCCGCGAGGCCCGCCGGTGTCTCCGATGCGACCTCGCCTTCACCCAGCCCCAGCCCGATGAGGCCCACAGCGCCGCCGCAGGGGGAACCTCAGCATGATCACGCTGACCATCAACGGCCTGCCGGTTTCCGTCGAGGAAGGCTCCACGCTGCTGGAGGCCGCCCAGTTCATCGGCTTCCCCATCCCGACCCTCTGCCACATGGAAGGCCTGACGCCGTACGGCGCCTGCCGCCTGTGCGTTGTGGAGATCGGCGAGGGGCCGACGGCGAAACTCGTGACGTCGTGCACTTACCCCGCGGAGTCGGGCCTCAAGGTCCGCACGGCCTCGTCGCGTGTCGTTCGGGCACGCAAGATGATCCTGGAACTCCTGCTGGCGTCGTGTCCCCAGTCGAAGACGATCCAGGACCTGGCCTCGGCGCACGACGTGCGACAGCAGCGGTTTCGGCAGGAGCACGAGACCTGCATTCTGTGCGGCCGGTGCGTCCGGATGTGCCGCGAGCAGATGATGGCCGGCGCCATCGGGTTCCGCCATCGCGGCGAGAAGCGGAGCATCGGCGCGCCGTTTGACGTCAAGAGCGATGTCTGCCGCCTGTGCGGCGGGTGCATGTACGTGTGCCCGGCGTGCGAACTCCGCTGCACGTTCACGGAGCCGGACAAGGCCATCTGCGGCGGGTGCGCCAACCTGAGCCCGCCTTGCCTCGAGAAAGAAGGCTTCGACGACATGCTGTGCTACATGCAGCCCTGTGTGGCTTGCGAAATTCAAAAAAACCCCATAGTCAGAAAGGATTGAGTCACCATGTCCGTTACGCTCTCGAGGGTCAATGCATCGGCTGCCACGCTTTCGAAGAACCGGACCGCGGGTTCGGTCGTGCCCGCCTCGGGCATGTGCGTCACCTGCGTCGACGGCTGCATCGGCATGTGCGAAGTCGGCAAGTCGGCCTACCGTGGCCACGAGGTCATCTACCCGCAGCCGTTCGGCGTCATCACAGCGGCGGCCGAGAAGACCTACCCCGTGGACTACTCCCACTTCAATATCATGGGCACCATCATCGGCGCCCACGGGGTGGAGGCCGACAGCGATAAGGCCATTTTCCCCGCCGTCAACCTCGAAGTTGTCATCGGCCACGACAAGGGCATCAAGTTCCGCTACCCGTGGATCATCCCCGGCATCGGCTCGACCAACATCGCCAAGAACAACTGGGAAGGCCTGGCCATCGGTTCGGCGCTGGCGGGCACGGGCCTGACGATCGGCGAGAACGTCGTCGGCATGGACCCGGAATCGGCCATCAAGAAAGGCCGCGTCGTTGACACGGCCGACCTCAAGCGCCGCGTGAAACTCTACCAGGACCACCAGCGCGACGGTTATGGCGCTATCGTCGTCCAGGCCAACATCGAGGACACGCGGCTGGGCGTCCAGGAGTACGCCATCGAGAAACTCGGCGTCCAGTGCGTCGAACTCAAGTGGGGCCAGGGTGCCAAAGACATCGGCGGCGAAGTGAAAATCAAGGACCTCGAGAAGGCCCAGGTCCTCCACGAGCGCGGCTACTTGGTGCTGCCGAACCCGACCGACCCGGACGTCGTCCGGGACTTCCAGCGCGGCGCGTTCAAGGAGTTCGAGCGGCACTCGCGCGTCGGCATCGTCACCGAAGAAGGTTTTGCCAAGCGGGTCGAGGAACTCCGCAACGCCGGCGCCAAGTACGTGTTCCTCAAGACCGGCGCGTACCGTCCGGCCGACTTGGCGAGGGCCCTCGTGTTCGCCTCCAAGTACGGCATCGACCTGTTGACCGTCGACGGCGCCGGCGGCGGCACCGGCATGAGCCCGTGGCGCATGATGAATGAGTGGGGCGTTCCCCCGGTCTATCTGCACTCGCTGCTCTATCAGTACGCCACACGCCTGGCCGAGAAGGGGGCCCGGTTGCCCGCCCTGGCTGTCGCGGGTGGGTTCGCCTTCGAGGACCAGATTTTCAAAGGCCTCGCACTGGGCTCGCCATTCGTGAAACTCATCGGCATGGCCCGCGCGCCCATCGCCGCCGCCATGGTCGGCAAGACCATCGGCCTCGCGGTTGACAGCGGGGAAATGCCAGTGTACATCGAGCGCTTCGGCAACACGAAGGACGAAATCTTCGTGACCGCCGGCCATCTGCGCAAGGAACTGGGAGACGAGGCTTTCGAGAAACTCCCGACCGGCGCCCTCGGCCTCTACACGTACTACGAGCGGCTGGCACAAGGCCTTCGCCAACTGATGGCCGGCAGCCGCAAGTTTGCGGTCGAGTATATCTCCCGGGACGACCTCGCCGCTCTCACCCGCGAGGCGGCAGAGGTCAGTGGGATACAGTACATCACGGATATCGACCAAGAGGAGGCCGCACGTATCCTTGACAGTTAGGACCGGTCCATCCGGGTTCCCGGCGGCTAAAGCCTAGGTTGGCGGGAGACATCGCCTCGTAACACCGTGGGTAATTTCCTATCAACATTGACGGTTGAGAAGTAACCGAGCTCGACATGCCTAACCGATAGCATTGTGTATCCCGAAAATCACGTCCGCGTCGAAATGGAGCAGGTGGCGGGCTTTGCTGGCATTGATCTTGGACAACGGGGTAGCGGGCGTGTCCGCGAAGCCCAGCGTAACAGCGTGACGAGGGCTTCGCGGCTGGGTGTGCGTCCCGAAAACTCCGTCCAGGGTCTGCAGAGTGAGTGACGGGTGTTATCTGCGACAACCAGATGACGGATTCTGGCGCGAAGGCCGTCCTTTCTGGAATGCCTCAATCGTAGCCGCGAAGAGCGGGGCAGACAAGAGGCGTAGGTGCTTGTAGAATAAGGCGGGCGGAATATTTGAGAGGACAGCGGTGCGGCCCATGGCCACGAGAGCGAAGGCGCCCGCGACGGCAGTTATGTCCCTGGCGGCCATTGGCGTCATGGGCCTGCTCATCCCGGCCTTGGGGCTTGAGCCGGCCGGCGCGGAGAAACCGGCCCCGGTTGCGCCCGTCGTCTACGGCCCGCCGCGCGAACTTGCGAAGATTGCCGACCCGGCGATTACCGAGTCGAGCGGCCTGGCGTGCAGCCGTGTGAACGACGGCGTCTTCTGGACGCACAACGATTCGGGCAACGCGCCGCGCATCTTCGCTTTCAACTCCCAGGGCGAGTCCGTCGGCACGTTCGAGATCTCAGGGGCCCACGCCGTGGACTGGGAGGACATGGCTTCCTTCAAGCAAGGCAAGAACGGCTTCCTGGTGATCGGCGACGTGGGCGACAACAACCTCGTCCGGAAGGACTATGCAATCTATCTGGTCCCCGAGCCCGTGCTTCCCCCTAAGGCGAAGGGCCTCCGCGCGACCCTAAAGACCCTGCCGCGGACACGCCCGCTACCCCAGGGAGATGGCGTGGAGCAGGGCGGACTTGACGTGGCGGCTCCAGTGATTGGGTAGAAACAGGTTCGGGCAACCAGCGTTTTAAGATTACGTATGTGCGCGGCGGGTCTCCGTACCCGCCGCGCTGACGCCGGAAGCCCCGCTATCACGGCGGGTGCCCGCCCGGGCGGGTAAACTCCGACCCGCTACGTAAACACCCAAAGTTAAAATGCTCTAACGTTCCTGGCGTTTTACGGGCCCCTTCGAACTTCACCGTTGCGATCGCGGATCCAGGGCCGCGGCTGCCGCGCTACTTGCCCCTGTATTTCTCCCAGTACTCGGGCATGAGTTCCCGCGTCTTGGCTTCGAGTTCCTCGTCGCTGATGGCCGTAAGGCGCCCGCGAACCTCGTACTGGTCGATGACCCAGCGGGCGATCTTGGCGCACTTGATCTTGCTGATGCGGTCGTCGCCCTTCAAGCCGAAGAACTCGTTGATCCAGTGGGCCACGCCGTCAACGCCGGTCTTGTCGGTGATGGCCACACGGGGCGGGCGGCCGAGCAGTTTCGTCGTGTCGAAGATGTTGTAGATCCGCTCGTCCTGCCGCAGGCCGCCGGCGTGGATGCCGGCGCTGGTCGTGTTGAAGTTCTTGCCGATAAACGGGTAGTTGTCGGGGATGGGCAGGCCGATCGACCGCATGTAGTCGGCGAGTTCCGTGATCGCCGCCGTGTCGATGCCGCACAGGTCGCCCTTGAGGGCGATGTACTCGAACACGGCGCTTTCGAGCGGCGGGTTGCCCGTCCGTTCGCCGAAGCCGAAGAGCGTTGTGTTCAGGAAATCACAGCCGTACAACCACGCCGTCGCTCCGTTGACGTGGACCTTGTGGAAGTCGTTGTGTCCGTGCCACTCCAGGCGGTTGCTCGGCACGCCGCACTCACGGTTCAACTTGTAGATGAGTTTGGGGATGCTCCGCGGGAGGCGCGCCCCGGGGTAACTGATGCCGAACCCCATGGTGTCGCACAGGCGGATTTTCGCGGTGAGCGATTCGGGGACATTGCGGCTCATCTCCATCAGGCGGTCGACCAGCGGCAGGACGAAGCCGTCGATGTCGGCGCGGGTCACGTCTTCCAGGTGACAGCGGGGCCGGACGCCAGCCTCCAGTGCAGCGTCGACCACCTCGCAATAACTATCCAGGCACGCGCG
>JAPLMO010000400.1 GCA_026386995.1 Planctomycetota bacterium
AGAAGGTCAAGTGCGTCGTCCTGAGCGTCGACCAGGACAAGAAGCGCGTGGCCCTGGGCCTGAAGCAGATGGAAGAGGACCCCTGGGAGCGCAAAATTCCCGAGAAATATGTGGCGGGCGAGATCGTACGCGGCAAGGTCAAGAAGGTCACGAACTTCGGCGTCTTCGTCGAACTTGAGTCCGGCCTGGAAGGTCTGCTCCACGTTTCGGAGTTGGCGGACCACAAGGTCGAGAGCCCGGAAGAGGTCGTCAAGCCGGGCCAGGACCTTGAGGTGAAGATCCTGCGCGTCGATATGCAGGAACGCAAGATCGGCCTCAGCCTGAAGCGCGTGCAGTGGGCGGCCGAAGAGGCGCCCGCCGCCCCGGCTCCCGAGGCGCCCGCGCCCGAGAAGGCGCCACGCCTGGGAGGCATCCAGCACGTCGAGGACGAGTCGGTCGAGGCCGGCGGCACGGTCCTCTTCGGCACCGTTCTGCCGACGTCGCGCCCGGCCGACGAAGAAGACGCTGAAACGCCGAAGTCCGAAGATGCCAAGGACGAGGGAAGCGATTCCTGACGCCGGCGGCGGCAAGTCGATTCGTAAGGCCGCGGTCTGTGAGAGGCTTCGAGAATGCGGGGCGAGGCAATTTGCAAAAAGGTCTTGCCTTGGCCGGTGCCGGATTGTTAGAATTCGGGCACACTGTCAGCGGTTGATCACCGGGTCGTAACTGCATTCTCACGGAAGGGGCCGCCTTCTGATGCCATGGGGGAACGGCGGCAGATGCTCTTGTCGACGGCCACGCCGGGCCAGCGACGCTGAGGGGTGTGAGCATGGATTCCGGCCTGCAACTTTATCTGCGTGAGATTAACCAGACGCGGCTCCTCACGGCCGATGAGGAGATTACTCTAGCCCGGCGCATTCGCAAGGGCGACCTCCAAGCCCGCGACGAAATGATCCGCTGCAACCTGCGCCTGGTGGTCTCCATCGCCAAGAACTACGCGCGCCGGGGCCTCAGCCTGCTGGACCTCATCGAGGAGGGGAACCTGGGCCTCCTCAGGGCCGTCGAGAAGTACGACCCCACCCAGGGCTGCCGCTTCTCGACGTACGCGTCCTGGTGGATCCGCCAGGCAATCAAGCGCAGCCTCCTCAGCGCCGTCAAGCCCGTCGAAATCCCCGCCTACATGGTGGAGATGATCAACAAGTGGCGTCGGATGGCGGCCCAGTTGGAGTGCGAGATAGGCCGCCCGGCGACGCAGGAAGAGATCGCCCGGGGCATGGGCATCTCTCGCCGCAAGGTCGAGGTCATCGCCCGGGCCGCGCGGGCGTTCAGCAGTCCTTTCCAGGCGGTCTCCGCGGACGCGGAATGGTCGATGTCGGACATGGTGGCCGACGAGGGGACGCGATCGCCGGTCGACATGCTGCTGGACAGCCGGCGGGCCGAGGCCGTCCGCAAACTCCTTGCGGCCATTGACGAGCGGGCCTCCGAGATCCTCCGCCTCAGGTTCGGCCTCGACGGCGGCGAGCCGCTGACGCTGAAAGAAATCGGCGACCGCGTGGGCCTGACGCGCGAACGCGTCCGCCAGATCGAGCACCATACCCTCAGGTGCATCAGCGAAGCCATCAGCAGCCAGGAAGAAGACCGTACCGTCGTACAGCAGTAGCCTCCTTCCTCTTTTTTTCTGTTGTGCAAGCCCCGTCCGGGACGTAAAAATCGTGCCGTCCCAAGCACCAGGTTACCTGAAACGGAGATTTCGCATGGCCCCTAGCGCCGAACCGCTGGACCTGAAGAAGTGCATCCGCAGCATCCCCGACTTTCCGAAGCCGGGGATCATGTTCCGCGACATTACGCCCCTCCTGGCCGACGCGCGGGCGTTCCGCGAGGCCGTCCGTCGCATGGGCGAACCGTATAAGAAGGGCTCGGTGGATGTGGTCATCGGGGCCGAGTCGCGCGGGTTCATCTTCGCCGCCGCCATGGCCGTGGACCTGGGCGCCGGCTTCGTGCCGATCCGCAAGAAGGGCAAACTCCCTTACAAGACCGCCAGCGTCTCCTACGCCCTGGAGTACGGGACCGACACGCTCCAGATGCACACCGACGCCGTCTCTCGGGGCACGCGCGTGCTGATGGTCGACGACCTCCTGGCCACGGGCGGCACGATGGCCGCATGCTGCGAGATGGTCCATGCCACCGGCGGGAAAATCCTCGGCATCGAGTTCCTGATCGAACTGTCCTTCCTCAAAGGGCGGGAGAAACTCGCCGGCTACCCCGTGCGCTCGCAGATCGTCTACGACAACGAGTTGCCCTAGCGCTGGACCCCCAGGCGGGTATAGAAGGCGTTGAGTTTCGACTTCAGATCCACGAGGTATGACTCCGAAATGGCAAAGTCGTAGCGTTCGTCCTTGGACAGGCGTTCCAGTTCGGTGAGGGCCTTGGCGCATTCCCGGAGGGAGGCCATGGACCGGTCGGTCATGGTTTTCCACTGGCTGGTGCCGGGAGTGACAAAGGCGTAGCTGGGGTCGAGCTCCCGGGCCTGGTTGATGTTGGCGGTGAATCGCGTGCACAGGTCTTCGACCTTTTTCTTGCGTTCCTTGGAGGTTTTTTCGACCCAGCCGTTTACCCACAGGGCTTCCACGACGGGGCAATTGGCCTTGCCCATCTGGGCCAGGATTTCCTTTTCGTTGGCGACGACGGCGGTGCAGACCTTGAATTCCAGCGCCTCGTCGCTCGTCAGGGTGATGATTTTGCCGGGCCGGCTGATCGTCTTGCCCCGCTTGAATTTGCCGTCCGACCGATGTTCGGTCTCCAGGGCTTTGGCATCTTCCTCGGTCACCAGGGACATTTCCTTGTCCACGAAGATCTGGACGACGGAACCGGTGCGGTCGACCATGGCGTCGGCCAGCGCGGCCGGATATCCGCGCGTCTGCGCCAGGCTTCGGAACCGTGCCCGGAAGGCGCTGACCATCTTCTCGTCGACGTCGGCCGAGCCGGTCATGGTGCTGCGGGTGTAAGGGGTGGCGGCGCCGATGGTGCAGCCCGGGGCCATGAAGATTTTCTCGGTGGCCATGCAGATGTAGGCGCCGGCTGACAGTGCCCGCCGGTCTTCGCCGCTGATAAAGCTGACGATGGTCGCCCCTTCGACTTTTTCGATGGCCTTGATGATCTGTTCGGCCACGGCGACACGCCCGCCCGGCGTGTTCATCCGGAGGATGATGACACTCGCCTTCTGTTTCTTGGCCTCCGCCAGGCCCATGTCCAGGGCCTCCGCTAGCGCCCGGCTCTCGATCGGGCCGTTGATGGGGAAGACGTAGGCCACGGCCTCCACCGCCGGCTTGTCTGCCGCGCCCCCCTTGGCGCCAGGCGAGGCGGGGGCGGCGCTCGGTGCGGGGGCGGCGGCCGGCGGTGCGGCCGCGGGCTTGTCGGCCTCGATGAGTTCCAGGTCGTCCGGGTTGACGAACTTGGTGCGTCCGTCATCCATCTTAAAGATGTTCATGCTGTTGACGCGCTGGGGGGTCAGCGTGCCCCGGAGGGTCTCGCCGGTAGCCTTGTTCTTGTAGACGGCGGCGTCGGCCGTCAGGGCCATGAGGGCTGTTGCCAGCAGGACTGCCGCCGGCAGAAGTGAGCAGCGAATGCGGCTTGCCATGGTTGCACCCCCTATTCAAAGTTGCGCAGGCGACAATGCAACACTCACTGGTGACTTACTTGTAACGAATGTGGCCGAGCCACGCAAGAGGAAAACCGCCACATTGTCGTGACCCAGTAGTAATGTCCGGTCCAGACCCAGTAGAAATGTCCGCTTCTTGGGGGCTAAGGGAAGCGGATGAACAAGGACCGGATCGAGATGAGCCAGCAAGAGCGGGACCGGCTGAAGGTGATGGCACCGGTA
>JAPLMO010000094.1 GCA_026386995.1 Planctomycetota bacterium
GAGGCCACCTTGATGAGGAACTTGTCGGTCGCATCGGCAGTGATGTTCAGCGTCCCGTTGAGCTTCAGGAGGTCCCAATCCGCGCCGGGTGTGCCCGACGTGTTGTCGATCTCCCACAGGTACGCCCCGAGGCCGGCCCACGTCATGTCGTTGTTGATCGTCAGGGTGCCCACGCTGGCGCCTGGGGCGAGGGTGCCGCCGGATTGCACGGTCACTGTCTTGCCGGAGGCCAGCGTGATGGTGCCGGTGCCGCCGAGGGTGCCGCTGACCGTGTAGTTATCCCCACCAGTGTGCGTGCCATTGACCAGCAGCGTGCCGGCGGTGATGGCGGTGGCGCCGCCGTAGGTGTTGGCGCCGGAGAGGGTCTGGGTGTTGGTTCCGCTCTTGGTCAGGGCCAGGTTAGCCGCGGTCGTGGCCGCGAGCACGCCGGAGAAGGTTCCATCGGTGGACCCGTTGATCGTGAGGAGAGCGGCGCCGCCCGGGTTGATCACCGAGCCGGCTCCGTTGAGGCTGTCGATCGATTGGCCGATGCCGTTCATGTTGAACGCCGCGCCGGCGGCCACCGTCATGATTCTGCCGGTCGGGATCGAGCCTGCCACGTTGTGTCGGAGCGTGCCGCCATTAATCGTAACGGAGCCGCCGAAGTCGTTCCCGGCATTGTTGAGCACCAGGGTGCCCGGCCCGTCTTTGGTCAGGTTGGTGCCGCCGGTCAACTGGCCGCTGATGGTGCCCGTCATGTTCAACCCGTTCACGTTGATCGTGTGGGCTCCGCTGCCAAGGGTGACGGTGTTGGTCAGAGTGAGGTTGTTGGTGGCATTGGCCCGGGCATTTGTGGTGTCGAGCGTGCCGAAGGTGAAGCCGGCGTCGTCGGCGACGTTGACCACGTTGCCGATCGTGAAGTTATTGCTGCTCATGATGGCCGTGCCGTCAGCCAGGGTCAGCGGGCCGGTGCCGATCTGGCTGGTGGTGGGGGCCGTGCCGCCGGTGCCGCCGCCGGCGCTGTTGGCGGTGAAGATGATGGACCCGGCGTCGAGGTTCATTCCGTTGGTGAAGGTGTTTGCGAAGGTGAAGACCACCGCGCCCGCACCGTCCTTGTGCAATGGCGTGGTTGAGCCACTGGTTGCGAGCTGTGCGGCAATGATCAGGTCAGTCGGGTGTGCACCCGAGGTCGTGATCGTGGCGCCGTCCGGCACCGTCAGATTGGTGCCCTGAATGATCGGGATAACACATAGGTTATCATTCGTGGAGTTGATGACGCTTCCGTTGGCCGTGGTCTTGGTGAGAATGAGGTTAGTCGCCGTGTCCACGTATGGACCGACATTGCCGCCGTTCGCGCCTCCGCCGTCCTGGAATATAAGGCTGCTGAGCGTGTTGGTTGTGCCCGCGGCCATTACCAGGAAGGGGGTGCCGAAGATGGTCACGTCATTGGTCTGCTCAATCTGTCCCGCTGCGGTTGTCGTCAGGCCCCGGATGCCGCCATTGAGGTCGCCGCAGAGGGTGAGGCCGCCGGCCGGGATGATGGTGCCGGTGCCGCCCAAGGCCACACCGAACTGGCCTTCGCGGCCGTCCATGAAGATTGTTCCGCCGGAGTAGGTGTTGTTGCCGGTAATGGTTGTGACGTTGTTGATGTTGGCGATGATCAAACGCACCTTCGCTCCGTTGGGATTGTCGATGACTTTGGAGTTGAGAGTGCCGACGTTGTAGGCATAAAGGTCAACGGTGTCGCTTGACGCGGTGCCGCCCGCAGTCAGTTGACCGCTATTGGCCACAGCGCCCACATTGTTGCTGCTCGGTGCGCTCAACCCGCCGGATTCGATGTTCAAAATATCCGTGGCATTAGTGAAGGCCAGGTTGCCGGTGATTTTCAGGGCACGGGTCACGGAGTTTCCTGCCGGGAGAGTCGTCGCACCGATGGAGGTGACGTTGCCAGACGCGAGAGTGCCGGAGTAGCCCGGACCGCCGAGGGCGGTGTCGCCATAGCCCACGATCCCGAAGCCGGTCGAACTGAGGGTGGCAAAGTCCTGGAGGCCGGTGGTGTTGCCGCCGCTGGTGCCAATGCCCACCCATGCCGGCAGCATGGTGCCTGCCGTTACCGCAGTGCCATTCACATTGTTGATGAACAGCCGCTGTGCCTTGCTGTTGGGATACACACCATACTGGTTGCTGTAAAGGTAAAGGTTTACGACCCCGCCATTCGTCGAGTTAGCCAGATTGTCGACCGTCAGGGTAGTTGTCGCCCCACTGCCGTTGGCCAAAGTTGCCCCAGCCGTACTGCCGTTGCTGATCGTGTTCAAGGCGCGATCGATCGTCACGGTGCCCAAGGACGTGACGTTGTCCGCACTGGCGGCCGGAGTCACTTGGATATTGCCGGCCTGCATCGTGATGGGAACAGTGGCCGGGATCCGCGTGGGGGGAGTGGCCTCCGGGTTCAGCCCCGAGTTGTCGAACAAAATGGTGGAATAGTTCAACGTCACCGAGGCGTTCGCGAGTTGCCCGCCGGAAAGGCCGCTGTAAAGGGCGCCATTATTCTTCAACGTCAACTGCCCGTCACGGATGATCGTGGCCCCGGTGTAGCTCTGCTGATCCGTCAGGGTCTGAATGACGCTATTGTAGCCGTTGCTGTTGCCATTGAGGGTCAGATTCAGGTTTCCGGTGATCCTGCCGCCGAAACCTCCGCTCGCACCGAAGCTGCTCAGTGTTGCCGCGGTCCCTCCCGCGGAACTAGTTATCGTACCTCCTCCGCCGGCGAGGACGTTGCTGCTCTGAATAACGCCGACGACCTGACTGTTGCCGTTGAGGTCCAGAGTGCCTCCGTTGACATTGAGCGTGGCTGCGCCCGGGCCGGACCATTTCGTTGCCGCACCGAGCGTGACCAGGAGTGGATTGTTACCGAGCCCGCTGGCGAACGTGAGGTTGCCTTGGTTGACGGTCGTCGTGCCGGTGTATTCCTGCGGTTTGGACAGGGTCATGTCGCCTGCGCCGGTCTTGGTGAGGCCCGCCGTGCCGGTGATGCGGCTGTTTACATCCAAGGTGTTGCTGCCATTGACGCGGAAGATGCCTTCCGCGCTCAGGGCGAGAACCGGGGTGCTGATCGTGGCGCCGGTGCCGTTGACGAGGACGCCGCCGCTCGAGACCGTCAGTCCCGCGGTCGGCAGGAGCGAACCGTCCGCGTCGAGCGTCGCGCTATTGGTGTTGATGTTGATCGCGTTGATGGTCCTGGCGGCGGTCAGTTTCAACGTTGTCGTCGTGGATGTCTTGAGCGTGTCGGTGGTCGCCGCGGTATTGATATTCGTCGCCGCGGAGTAAGCGCTGACAGCCTGAATACCGTTGGTATTGGCGACGCCTGCGCCGTTCTGATTGTAGGTGGCAAAGTCCGTGCCAACGGCAAGCCGCGGCAGAATGTTATTCGTCAGCCCGGGGGCCGAAGTGAAAATAATCTTGTCGGTGGCCGTGGCGAGGTTGGCGCCGGCAAATGTTGCCGTGCTGCCGGCATTTTGCGTCAGGGTGTTAAAGGTCACGAGGCTGGTGCCAGTGCCGCTTCCACCGGTACCCTCGTTGGCCGTGATGGTCGATTCACCCGAACCGAGCGTCAGATTGCCGGTCCCGGTGTTCTCGCTGGAGGCCGTGTCATTCCGGCCGATGTAGGTGAAGGCGCCGCCGTTGAGGGTCAGGCCCAGATTCGTCGCCACATTGGCGAGACGATTGTTCACATTGGCCGTGCCGCTGTTATCGAGGGTCAGCGTGCTGCCGGCATTGACCGTCACGGTGCCCGAGAGGAAGTTATTGATGCCGTTGTCCTTGAAGGCCACGCCGCCGCCGCTGGTGCTGTTGAGGGTCATCGTGCCGCTTGCGGTGCTGGTGTTGCCCGTCAGGGTCATCGTGCCGGTGCCGATCGTCTGGAGGTTGATCAGGTTGATCGTGGCGTCGTTGAACCGCTGGAACGATCCGGCGAAAATGGTGCTGGCGCCCGTGAAGCCGACCGTGAGGGTCTTGAGGCCGCCGCTGTTGGTCACCAGCCCGGTGGCGGGCGCGGCAGGAGTGGAGAGCGAGCCGAACAGGGCATCCTGGCCGGCGAGATTCAGCCAGGCGCCGTTCTCCAGGAGCACTTCCGCGAAGCGGGCGCCGGCGTTGGCCACGCTGGCGACCTGAATGCCGCCCGCGGTGACGTCCAGCGTGCCGCTGAATACGGTTGCCGCGTTGAACTGGAGGACGCCGTCGCCGGACTTGGTGATCGTGCCGCCGCCGCCGGCCAGGCCCGTGACGATCAGGTCGGCCTGGATCGGGTTGATGACCAGGCCGTTAAAGGTGGCCGCGCCGATGTTGAGGGTCGAGCCAGAGGGCAGGCTCACCCGGCCGTTGATCTGCGCGACGCCCCTGATGTTGTTGGTGGTCGAGGTGATGCCGCCGGTGAGGGTCAGCGTGATGTCGGTGGAATTGGTCGCGGCATTGAAGGCCGACGGGGTCGTATTGACGACCGGGGCGGTCTGGCCGATGTGGTTGATCACCAATCCCGCGAGGGTGTTGTTGCCAAACAGGTTGAGGTTCGAGTTGCCGTTGAGCGTCACGATGTTGTCGGAGCCGATCTGCCCTGGGCTGTTGTTGAGGGTCACGCTAGCGCCGTTGAGAACCAGGCCGTCAGCCGGCGTGGTGGCGTTGGGGATGAGAACTCCGGAGCTGGCGCCGAGGGTCCAGGCATTGTTGACCACGGTGCCGCCGGTGTAGCTGTTGTTGGTGTTGAGAATCGTGACCGATCCGTTATACACCAGCCTGACCCGCGCTCCGTTGGGATTGTCGACAATCCGCGAGTTCAGGACGTACGCGTTGTTCTGAGTGAAGAGATAAAGGTTTGAGGTAGTGCCCGCGCCGGCAGTGTCCCCGGCGGTGATGCGTCCGCTGTCCACGGTCGCGCCGATTGTGTTACTGACGGCTCCCTGGACGAGCAGGTTGCCGGAAGTGAGGTTCAGAATCTCCGTGCCCGTCGTGAAGGCTACATTCTGGTAGTTCCACATCTTCAAGCTGTTGATGTTAACGTTGCCGGTGATCGTAAAACCATTGGTGCTATAGTTCCGGGTTGGCGCATTCACGTTGGTTGGGTTGTCCGCGGTGTAGTAAGCGGGATATCCCGTGGCGCCCATGGCGCCGATACCGCCGGAGGTGACGCCGTTGACGGACGTGTAGGTGCTGTAACTGGCGAAATCCAGGCCGCCATTGGTCAACGCTCCCGGAAAGACGTCGTTAACCATCACGCCGGCGGTGTTGAGCGAGGCCGGAGTCGCGTCCTTAATGATGATGTGCGGGTTATTGCCGCTGGCGCCGAGGGTGCCGCTGCCGGCGACGAAGTAGACCGTTCCACCGGAACTGGCGGTTCTGCCCAGGCTTGTGAAGGTCAGGTCGGCAGAGTTCACGCCTGTGCCGCCGGGCGTGACGGTAATGGTCGAGAAACCCTGGGCGGCTGTGACCGCGCCGAGGGTCTCGGTCGAATTCGTCTGTGCTCGGCCGAAGAAGAGCAATGTGCCGCCATTCATGCCAATGTCGACGGCATCGTTCACCCGGTTCGTATTGTTGGACAGGCCGGTGTTGTCGAGCGCGAGGCTGCCGCCGAAATTGATATCAATGCGCGACGAGCCGGTGAGCGCGCCGCTATAGAGCGTGCCGCCATCCTTGAGGATGAGCCCGGCGGCGAAGCTAGTGCCCGTGGCTTTCTGGTAAACCAAGGTGGGTCCGGTATAGCTGTTGGCCCCCGTGAGTTGCTGTGCCCATAGGCTTTCTCCACCAACGGCAAACCCGACGGCCCCCGTGATGCTGCCGCCGAAACTAAACGGCCCGGGGTTGCCGCCGCCGGGGTTGCCCACGTAGGCCACGAGACTGGCCGGCGCGGACGAGGTGATGGTGCCGCCCCTCACGTCCAGCAAGTTCTCGCCGGTGTTCTGGAGGAACAACTGACTGGTCACTGGCCCCACGAATTGGGTTTTGCCGTTCAGGTCGAGCGTGCCGCCGTAAGCGACGTTCAGCAAGTTGCCGTCGTTCGTGTTGCCGCTAGCAACGCCGCTTCCGATGGCGTTGTGGGCGTTGAGTTGCACGGTGCCTTCGTTGACGTAAACACTGCCATTATGCACGCCCAGTCCGCCTGTGATGGCGTTCTGCGAAAATGTGGGATAGGCCGGGCTGGTACTGCTGAGCACGAGCGTGCCGGCACCCGCCTTGACGAGGCCCTGACCGCTGACGCGGCTGGAAACGGTGAGCACGTTGGCAGCCGCATTAGCCCCGGGGGTGAACACATCCAACTGGCCGTTACCCCAACTGAGTACCCCACCGCTGATGCTGCTCGCCGCGGTCTTCGAAAGCAGGCCGCCGCTGGTGATCGTCAAAACCGGACGTGCGGCCGGAAAAGCGGGGTTGGTGATGGTCACATCGCCGCTGTCGATGGTGAGTGAGTTGATCGTTTTATTTGCAGTGAGCGCTGTCTGGGCACCCGACAACAGCACGTTGCTGGCGTCCGTGTAGGCGCTGCCGGCACTCATTTCCCCGGCGAGCAGCGGACGCAAGATCTGTGTGGCGCCGCTGTTCCTGGTGGCAAAACTGGTGCCCAATCCGGTGGCACTGCCATCCACGATGACCCAGGGCAGAATTCCCTGACCAATGGGAGTTCCAAGGGCAGTCGTGATTCCGATGAAGGTCGGGGCGGCGGTCAAGGTCAACGTGGAGACACCATTGCCCGCCGGACTGCCCAGGTTCGTGCCGCGGATCAGCGCGGTGTTGCCCACAAAGCGACTGTTCAAAAGGCCTGCGGTGAAATTCGTCGGGTTCTCCGTGAGTGGCGTTGCATCGGTCAGCGTGTCGGCCGTCAAGGTGACGACACTGTGCCCCATCATGAGAACCAAGGCACTGACCGATTCGGTTACCGTCCCAGTACCGGTATCGAGGTTGCTAGGGATGAGGCTCAGGGTCGAGGCGCCGAGGCCGACGGCACGCCCGCCGAAGCGGTTGTTGACGTTGGTGCCGCTGTTGTCGATCACGAGGGCGCCGCCACCCAGGGCCTGCACGCCGCTGGTGTAGGGCACAAGCCCGGTAGTCGTCGTGTTGGGGCCGCCGCTGATGTTGAAGTCGACGCCAGTGGAAATCCTCTGCACCATTTGACCGAGGACAAAACTGCCGACTTGGAATCCCGCCGGCAGGGTCGCACTCGTCAACTTTTGATCTGTCCTGTTCGCCTGCAAAGTGGCCATGCTGATCGTGCCCGAGACGTTGCCCAGGACGGCCGCCCCACTGAGCGTGAAGGTGCCGTTGTTGACGCTGATCGGGGCGGTAACCAACGAACTGGCCACGTCGAAGGTGAGCGTGCCACTGCCGATCTTGGTGATGGTGGTGATGTTGGCATTGAGAGCGTTGGTGGAAATCGTGGTGTTGCCGGCGCCCGCGAAGGTCAAGGGGAAGGCCCCGCTGATGCCGCCGGTGATGGTCATGGTGCCGCTGTCAGAGCCGATTGCGGCGGCGCTGGCCAGGGCGATCGCGCCGGCCCAGGTGTTGCTGCCGGAAACGTTTTGCAGCGCGCCGCCGGTGCTGATGCCGGTGCCATTTATCGTGAGTGGTTCTGAGTTGTAGGTGATCCCCGCGCCGTTCAACTGGAGCGCGGCCCCCGAGGTCGCCGACACCGTCGTCCCTTCGGTCGTGGTCCCCAAGCCGCTTGCGTCGGAAATCCGCAGCGCGCCCGCACTGATGGTGGTCACGCCGCTAAAAATGTTCGCGCCGGAGAGCGTGAGCGTGCCGTTGCCGGACTTGGTCAGGCCGGCAGTTCCGTCAAGAACCGAGGAGATCGCCCCGTTGTTGGTCGCCGTGATGGTGGGCGTCGTGCCGGCGAGGTTGATGGTGCCGCCGCTGATCGTCGCCGTGTCGCCGAAGGTGATGCCAGTGGTATAAACCGTGTCGCTCACAGTCGCCGTTGCGCCGGCGGTGTTGAAGGTGGCGGTATTGCCAATGCCGTTGGTGCTATCCCAGGGAGTCAACGACCCCGAGCCGCCCCAGTTGGTGTCGGTGGTATCCCAGAATCCAGTGCCCCCATTATCCCACGTGTAACTGACCGCCTGCGCCGGTGTGACCAGCACCAGGCCCAGCGTGGCGGCAACCAAGAGGCCCAGCAGACGCATCGTGTTTCGGCTAGACATGATTCTCTCCTTGACGTGACGAGACCTGACCATGGTTCCATGCAAATAGTTTGAACGCTCCCCTGCGAGTGCGCAGGGGGCATCTATCGCTACTTAAAGAGAAATGTGTTGGTGGCCTGACTGTCATCAAGGTCCCCCAAATCCAACCGCCCAGAACCGCCACCCCCCCCTGGGGGTGGCCGAATGAGATTTGACCTGAGCGTACGGCATGGAGAAGTATAACTCACATTGTGAGCGAAAGCAAATCGCGAAGGGATTTTTTTGGTGCTCCACCAGCGGCCATTCTGACCGGCCTGCCCAAATTGCCCAGATTGCCCATCTCGCAGGTTTCGGCCCCCCGGAATCGCCGCAAGGCAGTAACCGCTCAGTTTTGGGTGCTCCTTCCCCTGCCGGGTGGCATGCCCACAGATTAGTCGCCTGGGCGACCCGCCGTTTGCCCGCCCCAGGCGGGCAGGCTGTGGGCATGCTCCATGGCCGCGGCGACAGCATGCCCAGCGAACAGCGCGCTGGGCATGCCACCCCGCTTGGGCCGAATGAGCGCCAGAAACTGAGCGTCACGACATTCGCGGTCTTTGCGCTGTCAAGGCCCATTAAAAATGTCCGGGGTCCTGACCCAGTAGAAATGTCCGGTCTTGGCGTTTCTGTTTGAAGGATTTTCTCCAGGGATGCTCCGGGCCTGGACGGTAGGGTTCGTGGTCGGTAGGATGAGGCGAGCCA
>JAPLMO010000249.1 GCA_026386995.1 Planctomycetota bacterium
ACGTCTCGTCGCAGCAGACGTTGAAGTCCGCGGCCTCGAAGAGCGGCACGAACTCCTCGTACAGTTCCTCGACGAGGCGCAGCGAACCGGGGTCGCTCGGGCAGAGCGTCATGCCGCCCGGCAGGCCGCGGAAGCCGGGCATCTCGCCCAGGTGCGCGTACTGGGGCAGCGCGAGAATCTTCTCGACGTGGCCGAAACTGGCGAGCGACCCGACTAGCCGCACGTGATGCCGCCGGCAATGGTCATGGACCGCGAGCAACTCCTGCGGCGTAAAGGGGCTGTAGCCGCGCCCGATGGCCGGATGCCGCCGCCACGTGAAAACGTTCTCCACGTAAAGTTGGAGTTCGTTGATCTTCCAGCGGGCCAGGCGCTCGACGAGGGCCTTGAGGGTCTCTACCCGCGGGACTTTGCCGCGCGAGCAGTCCATGTATACGCCGCGGCGGGAGAAGTCGGGCGAGTCGTCGATGCGGCAGGCTGGCAGCGTGCGGCCGCGGACTGCGAGAAGTTCGCGGAGCGTCTGGATAGCGTAGTACGCCCCCGCAGCGGCCGACGCGAGAATCTCGATGCTGTGCGGCGCGATCGTCAGGCGATAGGCCTCGGCGCCGGCGATGGATGTCTCGCGGCGGATATGCAACGCAACCGGCCCGAACGCGCTACGGTCGATGCGGGCCCGCACGCCGAGGGCGGCGAGGTCTGCCGTCAACTGCCCCAGAGGCACGAGGTCATCCGCGCTCGGGCTGGCGAGGACCGCTGCCGCGGGAAAACGAAAGCGGCCGGCTTCGCGCGCCAGTTTCCGGACAGGGATAAGCAAGCCCGGCGTTGTCATGTAACCCCTTGTTTCGGGCGCTTTTCCCTATCGGGTGTGGCACGGCTGGCTTGTCCAGCCGTGGCGGAAGGCCCGCGACGCTGCCCACGGCTGGACAAGCCAGCCGTGCCACATTCCACAATCTACAGCGCCCATGACGGAGGCATTACGTTGTCATGCCGAAAAGCCCTTTACGCGAATTCCCACGTGCCGCGCGTGACACCTTCGGGCACGAGGGCCTCCAGTTGCCGCAGGGCCTCGTCGGGCTCCATGCGTCGGGCGATCACGCGGCTGTAAAGGTCTAGAATGGCCCGTGCGCCGGCGGCGTCCTCGCCCAGGAACTCGATGCGGAAGTGCCGCACGCCTGCATTGAGCATCTCGGGCACAAACTCGATGGCCGTCTGGGCGCGGGCCGTAAAGAGCGTGCTGCCGCAGCGGGCATCGAACCGCAGGGCGTGCCGCGCGCCGATCCGGTCCTCCAGTTCCAACGCGTGCTGATCGCACGGCCGGCCGCAATCCTTTTGCCCCGATGCGTTGCCAAGGCGCGCGGCGGCGAGGCAGTGCTCGGTGTACATCATCGGCATGTGCAGATGCACGATAGGCTCCAGCCGTGCGGGCGTAAAGAGCGCGGCCAGCGACGCCAGTTGCCCGTGGTTGAGGTCCAGACTCGGCGTGATCCTCGCGGCCTGCCCGGCCAGGAGATCGGCCGCGAGGTCGTTGGCGGCGTTCAGCGAAAAGTCGGCGACGAGCGGCAGAGCCGGCGCGTGCTCGCGGAAAAACGCCAGGCCCGCCAGGTGGCGGACGAGCACGGCGTCGGGCCCGCAGTCGAGAATCATCTGGAAGAACCGCTCTTCGCCGGGCTTGGCGATGCGCGGCGTGGCGACGGCGGCGGTGTGCCCGGCCTGCCTCAGCCGCGCGAGGGCGTCTTTGTACTGGCTGAGATTCGGGAAGTCGCAGTACACGACTGCCGGGTGGTTTAAGTCCCCCGCGGGCTGCCATGCGAGCAGGGTGTCCAACTGCTCATCGCTGCGAACGAGAACGCAGAGCGATGGGGCGAGCGGGTTGCCATCTGCCGGCTCGCGCCGGGCGGCAATCTCGCGCCGGATGGCGGCGAGAGCGTCCGGCTCGGCCACGGCGTGGATCGACTGTTGCTTACGCGAGGCTAGAATTGTCTCGACCGCCTGGCGCCGCAGGTCGTTCAGGATGCTCTTCGGGACCATTACGTCGGCCTGCGATGTTGGGCCGTTGTCGCCCTCGATGGCAACTTCGCCCAGCGCGAACGGCGTGTTGCCCAGCCGTCCGAACTGCTCGCGCACGACTTCCGTGGTGAGCGGCTGCTTGACGGCCTTGGCCAGCGGGCCTTCCCACGTTACGTGGGCCTCGTTGCCGTAGTCGTCGCGTACGGTCACCTCTAGCGCCTGGCCGGCGCGTGCGACGATGCGCACCGCGATCGCCGCGCGGCGCACGACCACGTCGCGGGCGAACGATTTCTCCAACTCGCGGGTCAGATGCGGGTCGTCGGTCTTCCAGACGGTGCTTCCGATGGCAACGGCGGCCAGGTCAACGTCGCCCGTGCCGAACGCGAGGAGCAGCGCGCCCCGCTTGCCGGCCGGCTCGACCGCGAACACGCGGCCGCCTTGTTCGTTCTCGGCCATGGCGCCGGAGTCGAAGACGACGCCGTCGCCCGCCTTGATAGTGCCGGGCGCCTGCCCCGCATCGCGATCAAGTTCAACCGCGATGCCGCGAGGGGTTTTCCCTACGACCTTGGCGACGCGCACGCCGCGGCTCTTGGGCGAGCGGCCGTCCACAAGGTCCTGGTGCGTCACGCCGCCGAGGAACCCGTGCGTAAAGCCGCGCGAGTAACTCTGGGCTAGGCTCGTAAGGCGCTCGGGCGAAAGCGAGAACGGGCGGCCTGCAACGGCAGCGTCGATGGCGTCGCGGTACACGCGGGTCGCGGCGGCCACGTAGGCGGCGCTCTTGAGGCGCCCCTCGATCTTAAAGCCCGCCACGCCCAGATGCACCAGACGAGCGATGCAGTCGTAGGCGGCGAGGTCCTTGGTACTCAAGAGGTACCGGCGGTCGCCGAGGTTGCGGCGGCGGCCGCCGACGATAAGGCGGTACGGCAGGCGGCACGCCTGTCCGCACAGGCCGCGGTTGGCGCTGCGGCCCCAGATCGCCTCGCTGGCCAGGCACTGCCCGCTGTACGACATGCACAGCGCGCCGTGGACGAAGACCTCCAGCGGCATCGCCGTGGCCTCGCGCAGCCGGGCGATGTCGTCGAGCGAAAGTTCCCGCGCCAGGATCACCCGGTCGACGCCCAGGCCGCGGACGAACTCGATGCCGCGCGGCTCGGTTAGCGCCATCTGCGTGGAGGCATGGATGGGGAGCGTCGGCGCCATGCGCCGGATCAGCCGCACGAGGCCGAGGTCCTGGACGATTGCCGCGTCGGCCCCTGCGCCGGCGATGGCCGCGATGAACTCGGCGGCCTCGGGCAACTCATCGGGGAAGACCAGCGTGTTGAGCGCCACGTACCCGCGCACGTTATGGCCGTGGAGGTAGGCGATGACCTCTGGCAGTTGCTCGCGGGCGAAGTTGGCGGCCCGCTGGCGGGCGCTGTATTTGGTGAGTCCGAAATAGACAGCGTCCGCGCCGCCGGCGACGGCGGCGCGAATGGCGTCCCACTCGCCCGCGGGGGCAAGGAGTTCCGGTTTGCACGAAGCAGGTTCTTGCATGCCGTCATAGTAACCGTTGAGAGGGGCGGCGGGAAGCCCGCGGCGGCGTTTTGGCGCAAACCATTTCTTGCCGCCCTCGGGCGAGTTGGGTAAGGTTATGTTTGAGGCGAGAGGGACTCGGCGTGTCGGCCGGGCCGACGGCACGTCACTTCAGGAAGGGAGGGAGACATGGGCAGGTACCTGCTGGCAGGACTTTTCCTTGCGACTATAGTGGTGGCAGCCACGGCGGGCGAGAAAGCGCCCGCCGCCAAGAGCGAGCCGCCGAAGGCCGCCCCCGCAATCGAGGTCGTCGGCCCGGCGTTCAAGACGGTCGTCGCGCCTGACGCCGAGGTCCGCCAGATTGCCAAGGACTTGAAGTTCACCGAGGGCCCCACCTGGTACGAGGCCGAAAAGTGCCTCCTCTTCAGCGACATCCCGGCCGACACGATCTACAAGTGGGCCCCCGCCGAGGGCCTGAAGGTCTGGCGCCAGCCGTCGCACAACACGAACGGCAATACCGTGGACCCGCAGGGCCGCCTCGTCAGTTGCCAGCACTCGGCGCGCGACGTCGTGCGGACCGGGAAGGACGGCAAGGTCGTGGTCCTGTGCTCGACCTACAACGGGAAGAAACTCAATTCGCCCAACGACGTGGTCGTTAAGAGCGACGGCACGGTCTGGTTCACCGATCCGCCGTACGGCGTTCCGAAGGGCGAGCAGAAGGAGCAGGAGAAGAACCGCGTGTATCGCCTCGACCCCGGCGCGAAGGAGCCCGTCGCGGTGGCGGAAGACTTCGACATGCCCAACGGCCTGTGCTTCTCGCCCCTGGAGAAGATGCTCTACGTCGCCGATTCCGGGAAGCCCCACCATATCCGCCGTTTCAAGGTGAAGGCCGACAACACGCTGGAGGGGGGAGAGGTCTTCGTGACGATCACTCCCGGCGGACCCGACGGAATACGCTGCGACCGGCACGGCCGGGTCTTTTCGTCCGCCGGCGACGGCGTGCAGGTCTTCAACCCCGATGGCAGCCTCCTCGGCAAGATCCGGACCACTCAAGCGGCCGCGAACCTTTGCTTCGGCGGACCCGACGGGAAGACCCTTTTCATCACTGCCCGCACGAGCGTCTGGGCGGTGGATCTGCTGGTGCTCGGCCCGAAGTAACAATGCGGAGCCCCACAGCGCGGCGGGTCTCCGCAGCCGCCGCGCAAATGCGGGCAGAATTTTCCCCAAGAACGTTCTTGACAAGATTCAAGTCGGCGGTATTATACGACCGATTAAGTCGTTATTCGGTGGAGCAAGGTCGTGAAACTCTCGAAGAAAACTGATTACGCCCTCCGGGTGCTGTTCACCCTGGTGGACCATTACGGGCAGGGGCCGATCCCGATCCGGGAACTGGCCCGCATCAACGAGGTGCCCAAGCGGTTCCTCGAGCACATCATGCTGGAGATGAAATCCGAAGGGTGGGTCGACAGCACGCCCGGTAAGCGGGGCGGGTACATTCTGGCGAAAGAACCGGGAAAGATACGAATTGGCCAGGTTGTGCGGCATTTCGACGGTGTTCTGGCTCCCATCGGGTGCGTTTCGGTTACGTGTTATCGGCGATGTAGCCGGGAACCCGTCTGCCGGTTCCGCCGCGTGATGCTCGACGTGCGGAACCGTGTCGCGCGGCTCATGGACAGCGCCACCCTGGAATCGACGTTCCAGGGGCAGCCGGTGGCCGACGAGGAAGTCTTCTCGCCGGTGTTTGCCGACGGGGCAGGGATATAGAGTTTTCTTTTGAAATAATGACGACCCGTGCGGTCGTATATGGAAGGGCGGCGGCTCATGCCGAACGCAACGCAAGAAGCGACCCAGCCGGACCGGCTGAGGCTCGTCCGAACGAAAGGATCAACACCATGCCCTCGCATGCTCGCAGCATCCCTCGTCATAGCGATTACGTCTCTGGCACTGATGGGCTGCTCGGCCCGCGACGCTGAAGACATCACGCTGCTGAACGTCTCCTACGACCCGACCCGCGAGTTATACCAGGACTACAACGCCGCGTTCGCCAAGTACTGGCAGGCGACGGCGGGGCAGAAGGTCGAGGTCCGGCAGTCGCACGGCGGGTCGGGCAAGCAAGCAAGGGCCATCATCGACGGCCTGGATGCCGACGTGGTCACCCTGGCGCTGGCGTACGACATCGACGCCATCAGCGAGAGGGGGGGCCTGGTGGCCAAGGACTGGCAGAAACGGTTGCCCAACAACAGCGCCCCGTACACCTCGACGATCGTCTTCCTCGTACGCAAGGGCAACCCCAAGGGGATCAAGGATTGGGACGACCTTGCCAAGCCCGGCGTGTACGTCATTACGCCCAACCCGAAGACTTCGGGCGGGGCGCGGTGGAACTACCTGGCCGCCTGGGGCTACGAACTCAAGCGGTCCGGCGGCGACGAGGCCAAGGCCAAGACGTTCGTCGCGTGCCTCTTTAAGAACGTCCCCGTCATGGACTCCGGCGCCCGCGGCGCGACCGTCACGTTCGTGCAGCGCGGCATAGGCGACGTGCTGCTGGCGTGGGAGAACGAGGCGTTCCTGGCCGTCAACGAACTCGGGAAGGACAAGTTCGAGATTGTTTCGCCCTCTGTCAGCATCCTGGCCGAGCCGTCGGTCGCCGTGGTGGACAAAGTGGTCGACCGGCGCGGCACGCGGGCGGCGGCCGAGGCGTACCTGAAGTACCTCTACAGCGAGGAGGGCCAGGAGATTGCGGCCAAGCACTGCTATCGGCCGCGCCTGGAGTCGGTTGCGGCCAAGCAGGCGGCCCGGTTTCCGAAGATGACGCTATTTACGATCGACGAGGCGTTCGGCGGGTGGCAGAAGGCCCAGAAGACGCACTTTGCCGACGGCGGAACTTTCGACCAGATTTATCAGCCGGGGCAGTAAAGCCGGGTGGCATGCCCACGCCGCTGTATGCGTGGGCATGCTCAGGCGTGTGACGCGCGAGCATGCCCAGCAAACGGCGTGCTGGGCATGCCACCCAAGGAATTAGCATTCTGAGGATCAGGCATGGCACAACCGCTGGTCAAACGCAGCATCCTGCCGGGCTTCGGCCTGTCGATGGGCTGCACGCTGCTGTACCTGAGCCTCATCGTGCTCATCCCGCTCTCGACGATCCTCCTGAAGACCGCCGGGATGGGGTGGTCGCAGTTCGTCGAGGCGACGACCTCGCCGCGCGTCATGGCATCGTACCGCGTGACGCTTGAGACGTCGCTGGCGGCGGCGGTCACCAACGCCGTCTTCGGCCTGCTGGTGGCGTGGGTGCTGGTGCGTTATCGGTTCCACGGCAAGAAACTGGTCGATGCGGTCATCGACCTGCCGTTCGCGCTGCCGACGGCGGTGGCGGGCATCGCCCTGACGACGTTGTACGCCAACAACGGATGGATCGGGCAGTGGCCGGCCAAACTCGGCGTCCCTGTGGCGTACACGCCGCTGGGCATCACGGTGGCCCTGACGTTCATCGGCCTGCCGTTCGTGGTGCGCACGGTGGAGCCGGTGCTCCAGGACCTCAGCCGCGAGGTGGAGGAGGCCGCCGCAAGCCTGGGCGCGAGCCGCTGGCAGACGTTTACGCGGGTCATCCTGCCGGACATCCTGCCGGCGCTCCTGACGGGCTTCTCGCTGGCATTCGCGCGGGCGCTGGGCGAGTACGGCTCGGTCGTCTTCATCGCGGGCAACATGCCGATGAAGACCGAGATCACGCCCCTCTTGATTGTGACGAAACTGGAGCAGTACGACTTCGCCGGCGCGACGGCCGTGGCCTCCGTCATGCTGGTGGCGTCGTTCGTGCTGCTCCTGGTGATCAACATCCTCCAGAAATGGAGTGCGCGCTACCGCGCGCCGGCGTAACCGGACAGGGCCACATGAAAAGTTTTGCGAGGCGGGTCTCCGTACCCGCCGCGCTCGTAGGCGCGGTGATGCTGGGTGCCACGGCTGCGCTTTTTGCAGCCGTGATCTGCGTCGAACGGCATCACGGTTGCTGAACGGCGCAACCGTGGCACCCGGCTCACGAGGTTTTGCGGCAGTCGTCGCGGCGGGTACGGAGACCCGCCGCGCTGTTGCGCGGAGCCAGAGGGCGGTAAGGGATGCCAGGCGGTCCGTCATTGGCGGTCCATAGCGAGCGGGGCCCGGCGGGGCGCGCGATCACCGAGTCGCGGCTCGTGCGGTGGACCCTGATTGCGGCGGCCCTCGTGTTCCTGGGTTTTTTTCTGCTCGTGCCGCTCGTGGCGATCTTTGCCCAGGCGCTGGAGAAGGGCCTTGAGGCCTACTGGGCGGCGCTGGCGGACCCGATGGCGCAGTCGGCCATCTGGCTGACGCTCGTGACGGCGGCGATCTCGGTGCCGCTGAATGTGGTCTTCGGCGTGATGGCCGCGTGGGCGATCGCCAAGTTCGAGTTCCGCGGCAAGAGCGTCCTGGTGACCCTGATCGACCTGCCGTTCGCCGTTTCGCCGGTGGTCTCGGGGCTGGTGTTCGTGCTGCTCTTCGGCCTCCAGGGGTGGATGGGCCCGTGGCTGAAGGAGCACGACATCCGCATCATTTTCGCCGTGCCGGGCATCGTGCTGGCGACGATGTTCGTGACGTTTCCGTTCGTCGCCCGCGAACTGATTCCGCTGAGGCAGGCGCAGGGCTCCGAAGAGGAGCAGGCGGCGCTCGTGCTCGGCGCGACCGGCTGGCAGACGTTCTGGCGCGTGACGTTGCCGAACGTCAAGTGGGGCCTGCTGTACGGCGTCATCCTGTGCAACG
>JAPLMO010000009.1 GCA_026386995.1 Planctomycetota bacterium
TCGAGGCCCTTGGCGACCATCTGGGTGCCCAGGAGGATGTCGAGTTCGCCGTCTCGGAATGCCGAGAGGATGCTCTCGTGTCCGCCGGCCCGGCGGACCGAGTCGGAGTCCATGCGGCCGATGCGGATCTCCGGGAACTTCTGCCGGACTTCCTCCTCGACGCGCTGCGTGCCGGTGCCCCAGTAATTGACGGTCTCGGCGGAGCAGGCGGGGCACGTTTCGGGCGGCGGCATGCGTTTGCCGCAGTAGTGGCACTGAAGTATGCCCGGCTTGGCGTGGTACGTCAGGCCGACGTCGCAGTCGGGGCATCGGGCGGCGTGGCCGCACTTGACGCAGAAAAGGTGCGTGGCGAAGCCGCGGCGGTTCAGGAACAGGATCGTCTGCTCCTGCTTGCGCCAGGCGTTGTCGATGGCCGATTCAAGTTGTTGCGAGAGAACGTGCTGTCCGTGCCGCGCGGCCGCTTCCTGCCGCATGTCGACGACGGTGACGAGGGGCATGGGCCGGCCGGCGATTCGCTGCGTCAGTCGCGCCGTCTGATAGTGGTCGACGGTGCGGACGTTCTGGTACGATTCAAGGCTCGGCGTGGCGGAGCCCAGGATGACGGCCGCCCCGACGAGGCTGGCCCGCATGATGGCCACGTCGCGGGCGTGGTAGCGCGGCGAGGTGTCCTGCTTGAACGAGTTCTCGTGCTCCTCGTCGATCACGATCAGGCCGAGGTCGCGCACCGGGGCGAAGACGGCGCTGCGGGCGCCGATGACGACATCGGCCCGGCCCTCGGCGATGTCGCGCCACTGGCCGTGCCGCTCGGCGTCCGTGAGGTTCGAGTGCAGGATGGCCACCTGGGTGAATCGTTCGCGGAACCTTCGGATGGTCTGCGGCGTAAGGGCGATCTCGGGCACAAGGACGATCGCCTGCCTGCCGGCGTCGACCACGTCGGCGATGGCCCGCAGGTAGATCTCGGTCTTGCCCGAGCCTGTGACGCCCTGCAGGAGGACGACGCCGAACTTGTCGGCGGCCAGGAGATTCTTGACGCGCTGGAGGGCGAGCGACTGCTCGGCCGTCAGGTGGATGGCCTTGGGCTCCTCCAGTTCAATGAAGAGGTCACGGGCGCAGGCGTCGACCTGGAGGGTCTCGATGCGCAGGAGGCCCCTTTCGACGAGGCCCTTGATGACGGCGATGGTGCATCCGGCCTGGCGGGCTAGTTCGCGCGGGGCGAGGGCCGTGCCGCCTGCGGCCAACTGGTCCAGCACGCGGCGCTGCTTGGAGAGGATGCGGCCGGCTTCGGTTTCGGGCTTCTCGGTCCGCACGACGACCTGGACGGTCTTGAAGCCCGCGCCCTTCTTGACGGCGGCCGGCAGGATGGCCTCAAACACCTGGCCCAGCGGGCAGACGTAGTAGCGGCTGATCCAGAACGCCAGGTCCAGGAGGTCCTCGGTCAGAAGGGGCACGGGATCGAGGATCTCGGCGATGGGCTTTACTTCCGCCAGCGTGGTCGACTCCTGGCCCGAGATCACCCAGCCGGTGATCATGCGGTTGCCTTTGCCGAAGGGCACGACGACGCGCTGCCCCGGCCTCACGAGGGCCCGCATCTTCCCGGGCACCGCGTAGGTGAACGTGCGATCCAGGCCCAGCGGCAGGGCGACCGACACAAACGGGGTCGCCAGGCCCGACGTTGCGGCGTCGGGCACAGGGCCGGTGGCCGAATTGGCTTTATTTGCAGGCATTGTGAGCGTGGTCATAGCCCTTATAAAATCGACCGTTTCCGCGGGCGACTTGAGGGCCTGTTACCCTTTGTGGGGGGCATTATAGCACACGGCCGCAGGTCGTCCACAGGCTGGCGGCAACCTGCGCATCATGGGGTGCGCCAGAAGTTTCTGGCACGGGTGGCATGCCCAGGCCGCCGTTGCCTGGGCATGGTCGTTGGCCGACGCGCGACATGCCCACGCAAAAGCGGCGTGGGCATGCCACCCACGGGATTGGGCCGTGCCAGAAATTATTGGCACACCCGTCACAGCCCCAGTTCGGCCCGGAGCCGCTTGATCTGGTCCTCGGCCTCTTCGATCTCCTGCCAGTGTTCGACCGAGGCGCGCGGCCGGACGGTCGATGAATGGAAACTCAAGGCCAACGCCGTCGATAACCACTGGCTCGACTGCCTGGTGGGCTGCGCGGCAGCGGCCTCGATGCTGGGCGTGTCGCTCTTTCGCGGGGCGACGCCGAAGAAGGTCAAACGGAAACGGAAGCACGTTGCATACATATAGGAGAAGAAGCGATGAGAAGGAAACGTCTTGGACGGCCAAAGGGGAGCAAGAACGCAGTGGACGTAGTGGTCGTCGAGCGGTCGCACTGTCCCCAATGCGGCAGTTCCCGCCGCAGCGAGTACTGGGGCCGCATGGTCCAGAAATGCCCCGGCCTCCGCGCCGGACCTGCCCGCCTGGGCGGGCGGCACGCCCTACACCGCCATCATCCGCCGCCGGCCTGCCACGGCACGGCTGTGGCCGTGCCAGGGTGCCGGTGCCTCGACTGCGAGCAGACACGCATCGACAAGGAGCACGCCTAGCCGAGTTGTGGTTTGAGAGCCGACTACTTCGGCCTGCGGCGGCGACGAAGCGCCATAAAGCCGCCCAAGGCCAGAAGCGAGAGCGTGGCGGGTTCGGGAACCTCGGCGATACGGAACCCGACCTTGTCGCCCTCGAACGTCGGCTCGGTTTGTGTCCGATTCGCCGCGCGCAGGTAATCGCCGCCATTGGCGAACGACCCGCCCCGCACGCCGCAAATGAACCCGTTCAGGATCGCCTCGTTCCACTCCCACACGTTGCCGCCTTGGTCGAACGTGCCGTAGGGGCTGTTGGAGTTCTGGAACTCGCCGGCGATCGTGGTGTACTTGCCGGAATCGATGGGATAGTCGGGGCCCGTGTATCCCTGTACAAAAACATAGTTGGCGTTGTTGCCGGAGGCGTCGGCCATGTCCCGCCCTGGGGCCGTGTTGCTGCTTGTGGCATAATCCCAGTAGCCCGCATTGGTCCCGCCGCCCGTGTAATACGCCGCCTTGTACCACTCGTCCTCTGTGGGGATGTAGTACCGCCCGCCCTGGGCCACCGTCTTCCGCGTCGTCACGGCCATAAGTTCCGCATCGCTTGTCGCGCCGTTCAGGTAGTACGAGCCGTCTTCGGTGGTGCTGGCGTCCTGCGCCCCCGTAGGCTGACCGTGGGTCAGCCAATTGGCGAAACGTGCCGCATCGCCCCAAGAAACGAAATTCACCGGCCGGTTGGCGTAATCCGAGGCCACGCTGTAAGTGTAGGCGCCCGACGAGCCGGTTCGCTTGATGTTGCACACGCACATATAGGGCCACACAACATTATCTATCTCCATGAACGTGTTGTACAGCCCGTAGGTATCGGTCTTGGCCACGGCGTTGAGGAACTCCGTGTACTGACCGGCCGTCACCTCGTACTTGCCGATGTTGTAGGCGTAGGCCACCGAGCCGCAGATGCGGCTAGTGCCGAAGCCGCCGGCGCCGGCACCTGAAACTTCCCCGGCATTGCCCGGATTGCCCACGGGAACGGTCTCGATGTTGACCGCCGCCGTGGCGACCGAGGCCAGCGCTACACACAACGCTGCCACCACAACCGCCGCCCTCGCCACGCCTTTCACGCTGATCATCGCCAATCCCCTTTCATGCCATGCGGTTACCAAATAAAAAAGGGCGGTCTCCGACACTTCCCCGGAAATCGCCCAAGCGATACTCATTCAGATTGACGCGACGTACAACCCGCCGTTCCGCCCAACCCCCGTCAAGCGTGCGCGGCCGTCACTTTCGTCCAGAACTATACCCTACGATTGACCCAAAAGCCAACGAAAGCAAGTATCTTGGCTTCGCCCACGCCATACACTTCTATCATCCGCCGCCGGCCTGCCACGGCACGGCTGTGGCCGTGCCAGGGTGCCGGTGCCTCGACTGCGAGCAGACACGCATCGACAAGGAGCATGCCTAGCCGAGTTGTGGTTTGAGGGCCGACTACTTCCGCCTGCGGCGGCGAACAAGGGCCATAAGGCCGCCCACGGCCAGAAGCGAGAGCGTAGCGGGTTCGGGTACCTGCGTGACCTCAACCTGGAGACTTCCGGAGTTGTCTCCGTAGTAGGTGTCCATGATGTAGAAGTCGACCGGCTCGCCGCTCCCAACAATATCGTACCGATATACATGAGCGGGGCTGAACGTGTGAATGAAGTAATTCTCTCCGTCGGACGTTCCTTGCCAGTCAACGAATTCGTCATTAACTTTAAGGCAACCGAAGTCACCAAACGCATCCTGTTTCCACCCAGCGCCTCGCAGAATCCATGCTGCATCTTCCGCGCTACCGCCGTAGTTGAAGGTACCTGACGCCTCGATGGTATACGGAACGCTGGCAAGCAGAGGCTGCGATTGCACTTTACTCCCATTGGACGGAACAGTGAGAATTTCGGCTGATAATGGATTTGCTGCGGCCAGAAGCAACGCCACAACCGCCGCCCTCGCCACGCCTCTTACGCTGATCATCGCCAATTTCCTTTTCATGCCATGCGGTCCCAAAGAAAAAGGGCGATCTCCGGTACTCCCCCGGAAATCGCCCTAGCGTTACTCACTCAGATTATCGTGACGTACAACCTGCCGTTCCGCCCGACTCCCGGCGAGCGTATCCGGCCGCCACTTTCGTCCAGAACTATACCCTACGATTGGCCCAAAAGCAAATGGAAAGCAAGTATCTTGGCTTCGCCCACGCCCTACACCGCTATCATCCGCCGCCGGCCTGCCACGGCACGGCTGTGGCCGTGCCAGGGTGCCGGTGCCTCGACTGCGGGCAGGTGCGGATCGACAAGGAGTATGCCTAGCCGAGTTGTGGTTCGAGGGCCGACTACTTCCGCCTGCGGCACCGCCGCGCAGCGCGGCGTTGCGCCGGAACGCACGCGTCCGGCTTCAAGAGGGAAACTGGACGCTACCCGTATTTCCTCGATCACCGCTCCGCTTCATGCAAAGCATGGGTGCATGAGTAAATATTGCCCGAAGCAACGCTTGCGCAACACATAATATGTAGCGTCCCCGGATTTTCCAAACCGCCAACCTGACAAGGCGTGGGGAAACTCCTGGAATAGGTCCTTTGACAAACGGCCATTTATGGTACATAGTATTGGCGTTGCGCACACGGGTCGGCCGCTTGCCACGTCCTGTCGAAAGTGGAACGCGCGATCGGACGCCGCTTGCTACATGTGGGGCGTCCGCGCAAGAAGCGGCGGGGGAGCAAAAGGAATAGGTGGCTGTCACCGTGTGTGTAGGGGTGCTTATCATAGAGCGCGGCTAAGGGGACTCACCATGCCTTGGGACATCAAACCTGGAACCAGAGTCAAGTACAATGAGGCGTGGGCAGCCGGCGAGCCGCGATTGTCCGTGGAGTGGCTGGAGGGAACCGTCACCCATGTCCAGGGTTCGGTTGAATCTGGGGGGTTGTCAAGCGGGATCACCGTGGTCTTTGATAACGGCAAGGAGCGCGCCTTCCCAATGCCTTTGCTTCGGATGGTGATTCAGCAGGGAGGATTCCTTGCAGCCGAGCCAGCCAAAGTCGGGTCCATGGGTCGGGTGATTCAGACCGCGCTCGAACTCAGGGAGTTAGGGATCGCAGAAGCGGATATCCCTTCGGTCGGGCGAAGGGTCTGGCAGCAGTTGAAGGATTGTGGAAAAGTGAAGAGCCGCATGGCAATGCCGGCGGAGATCGAGATTCTCCTTGGCATTTTGGAGCAGTTTCCTCACTTGCCAGCAGAGTTTCACGAGCAACTTGTTCAGGATCTCCACGTTTACTCGCTCTGGGAAGCCGCAGCATTGTGGGTTGACTACGTACCTTGGCCGGACACTCAGCACATGCCGTATCCAAAAAACGTTGAACTTAGTCGCACCCTTATCCGCGCCGGAAAAGTCGCCTTGGAGATGCTCGATCCACAGTATCTAGCGCCCCAAGCGGAATCCTCTGAAAAGGTTGCCGAACCAGTCGCATCGGCCCCCGCGCCCGCAAAGCCGATAGCAAAGCCGAGATGTCCAAAGTGTGGGGCGGAGCGCCCGGATGAATTTGCCTGTCTGCAGTGTGGACATGTGGAATGGGGACTGCTCGTGTTGTCTATCGTGTTGGCTATGCTGATGGGGGCTGGGCTGATCGCGGCGGCATACTTCTGGGGACCGACCATACAAAGCGGATTTTGGCAGTTTGTGGTCAAGTGGGTTGGTGGGATCATCGGGGTCCTGAGCCTGCTGGGCATGCTGGGCGGTTGTGGCTTGGCTTTCAAGGCGTTGCGGATCAAACGATCCTTTGCCCACCCCACCGATACCTCCTCCCGGGACCATGGCGAAGTAACCAGCGTAAACGGCGTTACCAGGTGCCCCGCGCCTGACCGTGGGGATCAAACCGCGGCGGAAGGGAATCTGTCGGGGCAACCGAACGAGAGCGAGGAAGACCGACGGGCTGAGCAATCGCTGTGGATCTTCACCACGGCTGAGAACACGCCGCAAGCCTACGAGCGCTATCTGAAGACATCGAAGATGCAGACGTTCGCCGGGGAGGCGCGCCGGTTCATAGACGAGATGGCCAAGATTCAACAGTCGGGCCCCGATGCCACCAAGAAAACCAAGGCAGGAACAGATTCCGCTGGCCCTCAAGGCCCACTCTTGGCCGGGAAACAGCCGCGCGTGATCGATCCGCGGAGCGATGCACAACTGGTGCGTACCCTTGTCCAATTATGCAATGCCTATACGGCCAACGACCGTGAGGCGATTGGCCGGTTGGACCCCGAGGCAAAGGCGATCGGACAAATGCTGGATGCGAGAGGAGGGTTCGACGAAATGTTGCGAATCTTCAACCTGGTGCCCAGCATGCCAGGGAAGAGAACCCTGGAGATGCACTGGCATAACATCGGTCGTTGGCGGGGCTGACCTCCGCAAACATCCCCCCCCGACCAACTGTCCAGCGTCAAGGCCCCCAGGGCAAACGTCGAGAAATGGGCCTGGGGGCCACCAGAACGCGGTTGGCGCGGCGGGTCGGGAGACCCGCCGCGCTAAACTTGCCCAAGTGGCGTTGTAGTATTAGCGTCCCTTTCGCCGCTTGGCCATTTCCCGGGCGATGTCGCGTTTGGCGTCGCGCTTCTTCAGGTCCTCTCGTTTGTCGAACTCGCGCTTGCCGCGCGCCACGCCCAGTTCCACCTTCGCCCAGCCGCGCTTGAAGTACACGGTCAGGGGAACCAGGGTGGAGCCCTTTTCGACCGCGCGGCCGAGGAAGCGGTCGATCTCGCGTTTATTGAGGAGCAGTTTGCGGGTCCGCCGCGTGTCGTGGCCGAACTGGCCGGCCTGGTCGTACGGGCCGATGTGCATGTTGTAGAGCCAGACCTCGCCGTTCTTGACACGGGCGAAGGCCTCGTCGATGCTGCCTTTGCCGTCGCGGAGGCTCTTGACCTCGGACCCCTCCAGGACGAGGCCCGCCTCAACGGTCTCGAGGATCTCGAAGTTGAAGCGTGCTTTCTTGTTGCGGATTCTGGGGCTCTGGGCGGCCATGGGGAAAGATTATAGCAGGCCGCGCGGCTGCCGACAACCGCAGACGCGGCCGGACTCGGGCTAGAGCATTTCACGCGCGGCTGTATCTGACGTTACGCGGCGGGTCTCCTGACCCGCCGCGCGTAGGACTACTACTACAGCGCCACTTCGGGATTTGCGCGGCGGACCGCGCGCAAAAAATTGGGCAAGGCCCGGAGGGGAGACCCTGCCCATGTTGCGGGGATAGACGGCTAATCAAGTTCCGAACCCGCCTTACCCTTTCGTACCCGCACTCGACCGAACCCCGGCTCTTCTGTGGTACGAGTGCGTGTGTGTGGAACGATTGGCGTCAGGCGTGGTCTCTCAGTACAGCCCTCCTTCATCCCGCAACGTTTTCTGTTTCCCTCACACCATCTAATCCGCAACGCCCCGCTAAGGGCGATCATAAGTAAGTGGCTCGTTCTTTATGGGAGTTAAGGGGGCTGTGTGGCAAGGCGCCTGAAAACTAGTCGCACCCGGGGGAGGGCTGTGCGGACAGTTACAAGCGATGCCATGTAAAGAACGAGCCAGCTGGTTGTTTAGAGAGCAACGGTTGTGCCATCCGCTCTTTGGCCCCCGGAAAAATCTCTTCGCAAGTCGTAACCCCTTGTAAATACAGGGTTTAGATAGGGTTCCGCCAGAACCTTTTCTTTTTACGACGCTTGCCGGACCGACGAGTCGTGTTTCCGCCGTGCATCGCAAATCGACGGATTTCACCCTGGCACGAGCGCAACCCCTGTAACGACAGGCAGTTACGCTGGCGTTGCCTGAACGGGACGGATGTTGCCGAAAGGCAACGCTTTTGGTGCGCGGCGGGTCAGGAGACCCGCCGCGCAAATTATGTTTCGGACTTGCCGGAAGACCAACCCGCCGAAACGCGCAGCGGAGCCGAAATGGGCCGACGAATTTCTGGCAACGTCCGATAAGTTTACTAAAGACGCCCTACAGAAGGGACCGAAGAATACTCGCAAGAGGTTCAACGCGGTTTACAATATTGAAAACGCACTGGATGGTTGGCGGTCACCGGGGGGAGCGCCAAGAGGGTGGGAGAAGAGCCATGCGCGTCATCAGCATCTTCAATCACAAGGGAGGTTGTGGCAAGACGACGACGGCCATCAATCTGGCCGCCACGCTGGCCGGCGCCAAACGCCGCGTGCTCCTGGTCGACCTGGATCCGCAATCGCACGCGACCATCGGTTGCGGCGTACGCGAGGACGAGGTCGAACTGAGCACCTGGCACGTGATGCGCGGCGAGTCGTCCGACGGCGGGCCGCTCGGGCTGCCCGACATCGCCTGGGAAATCCTCGACAATTGCTACTTGGCCCCGGCGAGCGTCGGCTTGGCCAGCCTTGAGCAATTGTTGGCCGGGACGGAAGGGCGCGAGATGCGCCTCAGGCGCCTCATCGAGCAGACCGGCGAACGCTACGACTTCATCGTGGTCGACTGCGGCCCGGGGCTGGGCATCCTCTCGGTCAACGCCATCGTGGCCGCCACCGAGGTCCTGGTGCCGGTGGACCTCGGGTTCTTCAGCACATACGGCCTGACGCGGGTGGCGGAAACGATCGAGATGGTCGCCGGACGCACGGGTCAGCAGCCGGTCATGCGCATCCTGGCGACGATGTACGACAGCCGCGCACGCAGCAGCCGCCAGACCTTGGCGGCGATACGCGACCAGCACGGCCCGACGATGCTGGACACCGTGATCCGGTACCACGTGGGCCTGCGCGAGGCGGCGGCCATGGGAAGCCCCATCGCCGAGTTCCGCCCCAAGTCGCGCGGCCACGAGGACTACCTGGCGCTGGCCCAGGAACTCCTGGCGGCCGGCCTGCAACTGGAGTACGAGCAGATGGCCCGGACAGAGGCCAGGGAACTCAAGGCCGACGAGCAGGCCGTCGACCGCAAGATCGAAACGGTCTACGGGGCACTGCCGATCGAGGGCGGCGTGCGGTTCGTCTGCCACTCGCCCGGGGCCAAGAGTGTCCAGGTCGCCGGCGACTTCAATCAGTGGACCGCCGCCGACGGCAAGGCCGAAATGGCCGAGACGGACCAGCCCGGCGTGTGGTCCAGGGAGGTCCGCCTGCCCCCCGGCCGCTATGCCTACCGCCTTATCATCGACGGCCGCTGGTGCAGCGACCCGGCGAATCCTTATGTCGAGAGCAATCCATACGGTGAACTGAACAGCGTGGTGGAGGTCTCGTAACGGGCGAGTCACCGATGGGACAGACCCCGCTTCCCGCGTCCACGCGGCGCTTCGGCGGCGCACGCGCCCCCGGCGCCGACCGCGGCGACGGCATGGCCGCGGTCGCCGAGATGCTGTTCTCCTCGGGCGGCGGGGCCTCGGCCGCTGTGACGCCTGCCTCGGCCGCGCCGGGGCCGCCGGCGCCGGTGTCCGCCGCGATCGCCTCGCTGTCCGCGTGCCCTGCGCCGAGGGGGCTGGACGACGCCGTCCCTCTGCCCGGCGAGATCGACCCGCCGCAGGGCCTCTACCTGATGGTCCCCGCAGGCATCGACGTCGGCGCGCGCCGGAGGACGGCCCTGGCCGTGGCGGCCAGCCTTGTGCCGCGCGGCGGCAGGGCGGCCGTGTTCCTCCTGGAAGGCGGCGCGGCCGATGCCAACGTCTTCGGCGAGGTGGCGTGCGGACGCCTCGGGCCCGAGCATTGCCTGGATGCGACCGACACAGGCCGCGCGGTCCGCGAACTCCTCAGCCAGTGCGACCAGGTGGCAATTGTGCCGCTGGAGGCCGCGGGCGGCCTGCCGCGAGGCTTGGCGTCCCGCGCGCGGCGGACGGTCTTCGTCGCCGCGACAGATGCGGAAAGCATCGTCGAGACCTACCGGGAACTCAAGGCGTGGCGGGCCAGGGGACTGGCCCTGCCGGCCTCGCTGTTCGTCGTCGGCACGGACGGCGCCGCCGAGGCGGGGCGCCTCGTGGGGCGTCTGAGGCGCGCATCGCGCGAGTTCCTCGGCTGCGACCTGGCAAACCAGGGGTTCCTGGCCTCAGGGGCCGCGACCTTTGCGGCGGAGCGGCCTGAGCCGCTGCGGATTTTGAGCCATGCTCCCGTCGGCGAAATCTGGCCACGCCTTCTCGGCGACGATGTCGAGTCGCAGGCGGCGGGCGGCGCCGACCGCACGGCCGAAATCGCACCAGCCGCGCGTCCGCCATTGGGTGAGGTGCGGCCGACCGCTGCGGAAATCATCGCCGTCAGGCCGGGCGCAAGTTGCGAGCCGGCGGTCGCGCCGGTTTCGCTTGGGTGCTCGGTCTTCTCGCCCTGGCGGCCGGAGGGTCGCGAAGACCTTGTGGCGGCCATCGAGACCCAGCCGCCGGAGGTCCTCGGCAAGTCCCTGCGGCGGGTGATCCGCACGGATGTGGACGAGGCCGACGCCCCGGCGCTGGCCGCCGTACGCGACGACGGCGCGCTGGTGGCGATCCTGATCGCACAGAACGGCCTGCCGGTTGACACGCAGGCAGCCGCGCGCTGGCTAACGGCCCACCGGCGTCTGCTGGCGCGGGCATATCCCCACGCGGGCATCCGCGAGGGCGCCGAGCCCTCGGCGATCGTCCTTGCGCCGCTCGCCTCATCTCCCGCCGACGGCATCCGCCGCTTCCTGCCCCTCCAACTCGGCGGCCATCGCGGCATCGTCTTGCTTCCGTGAGCCGTACGGTTATCATGGATGAAGCCTTCAGCGCGGGCCGCGTTGCGACAGGGGCACAGGGTTTCGGGGCAGGTAGCCATGATGAGCATGGTCGAATCCAAACGCGAGGAGTTGACCCGCCTCTGCGTACGCTACCACGTGTGCCGGCTGGAACTCTTCGGCTCGGCGGCCGGGGAACGATTCGACCCCGCCAGGAGCGACCTCGATTTCCTCGTTGAGTTCCGGGACGTTCCTCCCGGCGAGCACGCGGACTGCTACTTCGGGTTGCTGGAGGCCCTGGAATCTCTGTTCGGCCGCAGGATTGACCTTGTGGAGGCCAAGGCCATCGACAACCCATACTTCTTGGCCGCTATCGGGCAGAAGCGCGAGGTTCTCTATGCGGCCTGAGGGCAAGAAGTATCTCTACGACATTCGTAACGCCGGCGAACATCTGGCGGAGTTCGCTACGGGCAAGACCTTTGCCGATTACGCGGCAGATGCCCTTCTCAGGTCGGCAGTTGAGCGGCAATTCGAAATCATCGGCGAGGCCCTGAGCCAGGCGATCAAACTGGAACCGGATCTCGCCAGTTCTATCAGCGAGGCCAAGCGCATCATATCCTTCCGCAACATCCTGATTCATGGCTACGCCGCGGTGTCCAATGAGGTTGTCTGGGACGTGCTACAGAAGGACTTGCCGACGCTCCGGCGCCAGGTTGGTGAATTGCTCAACCGCGCAGACTCTTAGGGCAAACCCGAAATTCCCTTCTGGTGGTAGTGCTAAGAACAATGGGTCTTAACTCGGCCATCGAGTGGACGGAGTCGACGTGGAACCCCGTCACGGGTTGCACCAAGATCAGCCCTGGGTGCAGGCATTGCTATGCCGAGCGGATGGCCCTGCGCCTTCAGGGGATGGGGCAGCCCAACTACGCTCGCGGGTTCAAGTTGAGCCTACATCCCCACGCCCTGCGTTTGCCGCAGACCTGGAAGAAGCCGCAGATGGTTTTCGTCAACTCCATGAGCGACCTCTTTCACAAGGACGTGCCGCTGGATTTCATTCAGCGGGTGTTTGATGCCATGCGCCTGGCCCACTGGCACCAGTTCCAGATTCTGACGAAGCGGGCGGAGCGGCTTCTGGATCTCGACTCGCTTCTTGCTTGGCCCGCCAACGTGTGGATGGGCGTCACGGTGGAACAAGCGGACTACGCCTGCCGTATTGACAGCCTTCGCCGGACGCACGCCGCCATCAAGTTCTTGTCGCTGGAGCCGCTCCTTGGGCCGATTCCAGAACTGGAACTGGAAGGGATTGATTGGGTCGTGGTCGGCGGCGAATCCGGGCCGGGGGCTCGGCCGATGGACCCGAAATGGGCCGTCGATATTCGCGACCGGTGCGTGAAGGCCGGCGTCCCCTTTTTCTTCAAGCAGTGGGGGGGCATGAACAAGAAGAAGGCGGGCCGGCTTCTTGAAGGACGCACGTGGGATGAGATGCCCGCGATGCGACAGACACTTCCCATGGCGGTTGCGCCTTAGCGCCCTTTGCGGCACATAGCCACGCAACAGCGTGGCCATGCCACCCGGCTATTGGCGTGCACTGAGCATACCCGTGCTTGACACCCGCCCTCTTTCGGCATACCCTTATCCGCATGAAACGACCGGCTTGGGATGAATACTTTATGGCGATCGCCGAGCAGGTGGCGACGCGGTCGACGTGTCTGAGGCGGCACGTCGGGGCGGTGCTGGTGGTCGAGAAGCGGATGCTGGCGACCGGGTACAACGGGGCCCCTAGCGGCGTGCCGCATTGCTCCGAGAGCGGGTGCCTCAGGGAGCAGATGGCGGTGCCGTCGGGGCAGCGGCACGAACTGTGCCGGGGCCTGCACGCCGAACAGAACGCGATCATCCAGGCGGCCAAGCACGGCGTGCGTATCGACGGCGCGACGCTCTACACGACTCATCATCCTTGCTCGATGTGTGCCAAGGTGGCGATCAACGCCGGCATCCGGCGGATCGTCTCGCGGCACGATTATCCGGACGACCTGGGCAAGACGCTCCTGGCGCAGGGCCGGGTGCAAATGGATATCTTGGCGCCGGTCGAGGGCGAGGCGTAGGTTCCCGTCGCGTTGTCTTCATGTGCATATCCCCTTATATCACCAAGTGAGCGGGCCGCCGGCCGGCCTCGTCGCCCGAGGGCTTCGGGGGCGCCTGGGGCCGGCTTGGTGCCACGGGTGGTTCTTGCGGCGGCCCCCATATCGTGGGTCCATGGCGTTTCATACCCCCTCCCTGGGGGTGTTGCGCCTGCGGTTAAATTTGGTGGAAAAATATTTTTTCCGGTGGAGAACTTCCCGCGGCCGCCCACAAGATGTTGTATTTCAGCGGGTTAGGTGATTTCCGGCTTGTGACAAAACGCCATGCCAAAGGGCGGGACGAAGTAGGGTATTGACACCCTATGGGATGGGGCCTTATCCTCATGCCCACTAGATGGGGTATTTGAAATCGCACTTTCTCGTGTTTTTTCTGATTGTCATAGAGCGGGAATGTCGAAGTTGACAGGCAGCGTGGAACCCTATATCTTGTGTTCCGGGTAACGGGTTCTGGTGGAGTGATTGCGGCCTGCTACGCCGGGGCAGAACCGGCTGGAGGTGCGCGGCGATGGAATGTCCCTTCTGTCATAAAGACAACGACAAGGTGGTTGACTCGCGGGCGAGCGGGGCCGCTATCCGGCGGCGCCGGGAGTGCCTGGCGTGTACCCGCCGCTACACCACCTACGAGCGGGCCGAGAGCGAGCCGCGCCTGCGGGTCGTCAAGAAGGACGGTTCCCGCGAGGCCTACGACCGGTCGAAGATCCGCCGGGGCCTTCTCCTTGCGCTTCACAGGCGGCCGGTTCCCACCAGCCGCATCGACGAAATGCTTCAGGAGATCGAGGACGAGTTGACTGCCCGAGGCGAGTTGGAGATTCCCAGCCGCACGCTAGGCGACCTGCTGATGGAGAAGTTGAAGAAGGAAGACCAGGTGGCGTACGTGCGGTTCGCGAGCGTCTATCGCGACTTCCAGGACGTGTCGGCGTTTGTGCACGAAGTCGAGCCGATGCTGAAGCAGGGCGGTCCGACGCAAACTGGAACTGGCGGAAAGGGGAACCCGCGGGCGGGGCCGGAACCACGGCCGGGTCCCGGCACCTGAGGGCCCGCCCAGGCGCCGCGAGGGCGCGGGGGGCGGCGGAGGGCCGCCCCCCCGGATAACAAATCACGGCCGCTTCGGCGGCCATGAAGACCAGGTAAACCAGGCATGGGAGGGGAGCAGTAGCATGGCTGAACGTATTACGCAGATTCGGAAGCGCGATGGTCGTGTCATGCCGTTCGAGAAGGCGAAGATCGCCGACGCCATCTTCAAGGCGGCCCAGGCGGTCGGCGGCGAAGATCGGTTTCTGGCCGAGGAACTCGCCTCGGCGGTCACCGATTACCTGAACCGCCATTTCGAAGCAGAAGTCCCAGGCATCGAAGATATTCAGGACATGGTCGAAAAGGTCCTGATCGAAACCGGCCACGCCAAGACCGCCAAGGTGTACATCCTCTATCGCGACCGGCGGACCCAGGCCCGCCGCGAGATGACCGTCCGCAAGGTCACCCAGGAAAAGAACCGCAGCACGACCGACCTTGCGCTGCTGGTCGACACGGGGGCCAAGGACGCCCTCCTGCCGTGGGACAAGAGCCGCGTCGCCGAGGCGCTCGAGAAAGAGGCGCATCTTGACCCGACGACCGCCCGCAAGGTCGCCACGGCGGTCGAAGACAAGGTCCTGGCCTCCGGCATGACGCGCATCTCCACGGGCTTGGTGCGCGAACTCGTGGACAACGAGCTCTTCGAGCGGGGCCTCACGGGGCGACTCGAGCGGCAGAAGGTCATCGGCATGCCGCGCTTCGACCTCGAAAACCTCATCTACTCCAAGAGCCAGGAAAACTCGAACATCACGTCCAATAACCCGGAGGCGATCAACCTGTCGATCGCCGAGACGGTCCTGAAGCAGTTTGCCCTGGGC
>JAPLMO010000029.1 GCA_026386995.1 Planctomycetota bacterium
ACCGTCAAGATGACCGGCAGCGGCGACGGCGCCGCAGCGCTGGTCGACGGCCGGTGCCAGATCGCCACGATGAGCCGCTACATGAAACCCGCCGAGTACCAGAAGGCCGTCGAAAAAAACATCATGCCGTGCGTCCACACCGTGGCAATGGACGGCGTGTGTGTCGTCGTGCATCCGTCAAACCCCGTCAAGGCCATCATGCGTAACCAGCTCAAGGACATCTACACCGGCAAGATCACGAACTGGAAAGACGTGGGCGGCCAGGACCTGCCCATCGTGGTCATCAGCCGCGACACCTCCTCGGGCACGTACGAGGTCTTCGCCGAGAAGGTGCTGGGCAAGGACAAAATGTCGGAGAAGGTCGAGTACGTCAACGCGAACCCGCAGGCCCACGCCCGCGTTAAGTCGACCGCCGGCGCCATCGGCTACATCGGGCTGGGGTTCCTCGATGTGAGCGTCAAGGCCGTCACGGTGGACGGCGTCATGCCCAGCCGCAAGACCATCGCCAACGGCGTGTACCCGCTCAGCCGGCCGCTGTTCTTCTTCACGAACGGCTACCCGGAACTCGGCACGACCCTGCACGCGTTCTGCACGTTCTTCCTGACCGAGAAAGGACAGGAGATCATCGAGGCCAAAGGTTTCGTGCCCCTGACCAGCTATTGAGAGGCTTACAGATGAGGTAGATCATGGCTCGCGCAGAAACACTACTAGATGCGAAGGCGAGGGGTGCGGCGGCCGGTTTTGATCGGCCGCTGCTTCTTACTGCGCGGGAAGATGCTGTCGGCTTCGCGGGGGCGCACCTGGGCCGCGCGGTGCTGTTTCTGCTTGCGGCGACCAGCGTGGTGGCCGTGCTGCTGATCTTCGTCTTCATCATCCGCGAGGCCCTGGCGTTCTTCGTCGACCCCGCGACGCTGCCGGCGGCGGACTGGACCTCTGCGGCGTCTGCCCTCTAGTGGCTCCGGGCGGCCCTGCTTGCGGCCGGCGCGCGGCTGGGGGAACTCCTCGGCAGCACGCAGTGGTACCCGGAGGCCGCCTCGCCGGAGTTCGGCGTGGTGGCGATTATCCTGGGCTCGCTTTACGTTTCGGGCGGCGCCCTGGTGGTCGCGGTGCCCGTGGGCCTGCTGGCGGCCGTGTGCATGAGCGACATCCTGCCGTTCGGCGTACGGCAGGCCGTGAAGCCCGTCGTCGAGATTCTTGCGGCCATCCCGTCGGTCGCGTACGGATTCTTCGCGGTGCTGGTGGTAGCGCCGCTGATCCAGGAATACCTTCACGTTCCCACCGGGACGAACATCCTGAACACGGTCGTCATCCTGGCGATCATGGCGATTCCCACCATCGTCAGCGTTTCGGAGGACGCGCTGACGGCCGCCGGGCGAGAACTGCGGGAGGCATCGTACGCCTGCGGCGCGACGCGGGCCGAGACGATGATCCTCGTGGTCATCCCCGCGGCCCACAGCGGCATCATCGCGGCCGTCATCCTCGGCATGATGCGGGCCATCGGCGAGACGATGGTGGTCTGGATGGCCTCGGGCAACGCCGCACAGATTCCCAGCCCGTGGTGGGACATCACCCAGTCGGTCCGCACGATGACCGCCACGATCGCCGGCGAGATGGGCGAGACGGTGCAGGGATCGCCGCATTTCCGCTCGCTCTTCGCCATCGGCCTTCTGCTTCTGGCGTTTACGTTCGCGCTGAACCTCGTGACCGAGCATTTCCTGCGGCGCGTGCGGCAAGCGGGGGGTGGCGCGAAATGACCAACGCTCCTCTTACTCCCGAGCCGACAACCTCCGGGCGGCGGCTCCGCCTGCGCGGCCTGCTGGACAAGGCGTTCACCGTGCTGGCCGGCGGCGCGGTCCTGGCGATCGCGATGGCGCTGGTGGCGGTGCTCGGGCCGATGCTGTGGCGAGGCGCGGGGGCGGTCGTCTTCAAGGACACGGTCGAGTTCCGCCGCATGCAATTGAGTCAGTTCAACCGCGGCGACCGCGTGGGCGTGGCGGTCGAACTGGGCGAGGTCGCCGAGGCTCGGAAACCGGTTTACGCCATGCT
>JAPLMO010000236.1 GCA_026386995.1 Planctomycetota bacterium
CTTGGCGGGCCAGATGGCCTTCCCGGCGGCCTGCGACAAGGGCATCGACGAGATGAAGGAGTTCATGGTCCGCCAGACGCGCCAGAGCGACCTGGCGTATTTCGTGGAGTTGGCGAAGGTGCCGGCGCCGCAGACGGCGGCCGAGATTCCGGCCCACGTGGTCATTCCGGCCTTTGCCATCAGCGAGTTTCGCGTCTCGTTTGAGATGGGGTGTCTCTTGTTCATCCCCTTCCTGCTGATCGACCTCGTTGTGGCGGGCATCCTGCTGAGCGCTGGCATGATGATGCTGCCCCCGGCCATCATCAGCCTGCCCTTCAAGATCATCCTCTTCGTGTTGGTGGACGGGTGGCACCTGTTGGCCCAGAGTCTGGTCACCAGTTTCAACTGAGCGAGAAGCCATGGATGCGGACCTGGTCTTGTTCCTGACCCGGCGGACGCTTGAGACCGCCCTCTTGCTTTCGGCCCCCGTACTGGTGGTCGTGCTGGTGATGGGCGCCGCCGTGGCCCTGTTCCAGACCGTGACCAGCATCAAGGACATGACCATGGGCCTGGTGCTGAAACTGGTGGGGGTCGGCGTGACGATCCTGATGACAGGCGGGTGGTCGCTCCAGGTGGCCGTGGACTTTACGCGCGAGATTTTCAACCAAATGCAGATGCTGGGGCACTGACGATGGACGCCTTGACGCTACGAATCGTTCCCTTCGTGCTCATCCTCGGCCGCATCTCCGCCTTCTTCGCCGTGCTGCCCGTCTACGGCGCCAAGGGCCTGCCGGTGCGGGTGCGGGCGGGCCTGGCGCTGGTGCTCAGCATGGTCTTCGCCTCGGTCATGCCGACGCCGACGGACGTGCTTTCCGACAGTTGGCTGGCCAACGGCCTGGTGCTAGTTCGCGAGATGCTCACGGGGCTGGCGCTGGGGCTGGCGGTGTCGTTGGTCTTTGCGGCCATCCGCGTGACGGGTGAAGTCATCCACATCCAGATGGGCACGGGTGAGGCTGAAATCCTCGACCCGTTGACGGGCGAGCAGCCCCAGTCGCTGGGCATGTTGTTCGAGATGGCCGTGCTCGTGTTGTTTCTCATCTCGGGCGGCGACCGCCTCTTGCTGGCGACGATCGAACGCAGTTACCAGGTCTTCCCGATCGGCCACCCGGCCTCAGCCGCCGTCATGGCCCAGGCCGTTCTCGATGCGGGAACGACGATGCTGGTCTTCGGGCTGAAACTGGCCGCCCCCATGATGGCGGCGTTTATGATGCTGGCGGTGCTGCTGGCGGTAATCGCCCGGGCCTTGCCCGAGATGAACGTCCTGATGGAGAGTCTGCCGCTGAGGGTGGGCCTCGGCCTCTTTATGGCGGCGGCGATGGTGCCGCTCTTGAACACGTTCACCCAGGACCTTGGGGACTGGCTGAGCCGCTTTATGACCGCCTGAGTGGAATCTCGGGCAGAAGGATGACCAGGAATGGCCGACTCGTCGGCATCCGACAGGACCGAACCACCGACAGCGGAACGGCTGCGCAAGGCCCGGCGCGAAGGCCAGGTCCCGCAGAGCCAGGAACTGCCCTCCGTCCTGATGCTGGTGGCCTTGCTGCTGGCGGTGGCCCTGACGGCCGGGAACCTCTGGCAGTGGTTTACGACCGTGGTCGAGAAGGGGCTCGACTTCCGGCTCTCAGGACCCATGGATATCGATGCGTTCGTTTACCTGTTCAAGGAGCGGGGGACCGAGGCGCTGAAAGTGATGGCGCCGTTCTTTCTGGCGACGTCGGCGGCCAGCGTCCTGGGCAGCGTGGCCGTGAGCGGGCTGGTGCTGTCGCCCAAGGCGGTGCAGTGGAACTTCGCCCGCCTGGCGCCGTCCTCGGGCCTCAAGCAGGTCTTCTCGCCGCAGTCGGCGATGAGCCTCGGCATCTCGCTGGTCAAACTGGTTCTCCTGGCAGGCATCGCATGGGCGTACTTGCGCGACAAAGAGGTCGTCTGTCTGGCCATGGCGTCGGCGACGCCGCTCGGGGCCCTCTCCACGATGCTCCAACTGGCCTTCGGCCTGGTGGCCCGCATCACGATCGCCCTGGCCGTGCTCGCCGTGGGCGACGTGATCTACCAGAAATGGCAGTACAAGCGGCAACTGCGAATGACCAAGCAGGAGGTCAAGGAAGAGCGGCGGTCCCACGAAGGCTCCCCGCAGGTCAAGCACCGCATGCAGGCCGTCCACTTCGCGATGCTCCGCAAGCGCATGCTCCGCCAGGTGCCGCAGGCCGACGTCGTGGTGGTCAACCCGACGCACGTGGCCGTGGCCCTGAAGTACGACGCCGCCACGATGGAAGCCCCCATCGCGCTGGCCAAGGGGGCGGACCTCTTGTGCGATAAGATCAAGGAGATCGCCCGCGAGCACCGCGTGCCGATCGTCGAGAAACCCGAACTGGCCCGCGCCTTGTACGCCGGCGTCGAGGTGGGCCAGCCTGTTCCCGAGGCGCTGTACGTGGCCGTCGCCGAAGTCCTGGCCATGATCTTCCGCATGAGGAAACAGGCGTAAGGCTTTTGCTATGGCTGAACCAAACAAGAACTCAAGCGACCTTCTGAGCGGCGGCGGATCGCCGGGGCTCCAGAAGATCCTGGCGCAGAACGACGTGGGGTTCGCCATTGCGCTGGCCGCCGTCCTGGCCACGCTCCTGATACCCCTGCCGACGTTCCTGCTGGACCTGCTCTTGTCGTGCAGCATCGCCGTGGCCATCGCCACCATCGTCATCGTTCTGTCGGCGAAGGAAGCGATTGAACTGTCGACGTTCCCCTCGCTCCTGCTCTTCGTGACGCTGTTCAGGCTGTCGCTGAACGTGGCGTCCACGCGCCTGATTCTGCTCCAGGGGGACGCCGGCCAGATCATCCAGACGTTCGGGCAGTTCGTCGTCGGCGGCAACCTGGTCATCGGCCTGGTGGTGTTCCTGATCCTGGTCATCATCCAGTTTATCGTGATCACCAAGGGGGCCGAGCGCATCAGCGAAGTGGCCGCCCGCTTTAACCTCGACGCCATGCCGGGCAAGCAGATGAGCATCGACGCGGACCTGAATGCCGGCCTGATCGGCGAAGAAGAGGCCCGTGCTCGCCGGACCAAGATCGTCCGCGAGAGCGAGTTCTACGGCGCCATGGACGGCGCCTCAAAGTTCATCCGCGGCGACGCCATCGCCGCGCTCATCATCGTCATCGTGAACCTCGTCGGCGGCATCGTCGTCGGCCTGATGCGGGGCCTGACGCCGATGGAGTCCATCAAGACCTACTCCATCCTGGCGGTCGGCGACGGCCTGGTCACCCAGATTCCGGCGGTCATCATCGCCACGGCGTCGGGCTTCCTGATCTCGAAGACCTCGACCCAGACGAACCTGAGCCAGGACCTCCTGCGTCAGATGCTCTCGCGGAGCCGGCCCATCGGCATCGCGGCCTTCCTGATGGGCGCGATGGTTCTGGTGCCGGGGTTGCCCAAGATCCCCTTCGCCGTTCTGGCGATCGGCGCTGGCCTGCTGGCGCGATTGCTCAAGCGCTACGAGACCGAAGCCGCCAAGAAAGTCGATGAGGCCAAGCCCGCCGGCGCCGCCGCCGAGGATACGTCCGTCGAGGAACTCCTCGACGTGGACCGCCTGGGCATTTTCGTCGGCGCGCGGCTGATACGCACGGTCGACCCGCGCCGCAAGGACAGCCTCTTCCACCGCATCGGCCCGCTGCGCAAGCGTTTTGCCCGGGACTACGGAATTCTTCTGCCCCTGGTCCGGCTCCGCGACAACGTCGCCCTCGAGCCCAGTGCCTACGAAATCCGCCTCAATAACCACATCATTGCCTCGGGCCGGATCGAGCCGGACAAGTTCCTTGCGATGGACCCCGGCACCGTGGCCAAACCCATTCGCGGCCAGGCTACCAAGGAGCCCGTCTTCAACCTGCCGGCGATCTGGATCACGCCCGAGCAGAAAGAGGAGGCCGAACTGGCCGGCTACACAGTCGTGGACCCCGAGTCGGTGCTGGTGACCCACCTGTCGGAGACGCTGCGCCGGCACGCCCACGAGTTGCTGTCGCGCGACGACGTCCAGACCCTTATCGACCGGCTGCGCGAGAAGCAGCCGGCCGTGGTCAACGGCGTGGTCCCCGAGGTGATGTCGCTGGGCCTGTTGCACCGCATTCTCCAGAACCTGCTGAGGGACGGCATCCCGGTCCGCAACCTCGCCCAGGTCATTGAGGCCCTCAGCGACCAGGCCGGCCGGACCAAGGACCCCGCGGTCCTGACCGAAGCCGCCCGCAAGGCCCTGACCCGGACCATTACGGAACAGTACTCGGACATGGCCGGCCGCATCATCGCCGTCGTGTTGGAGCCGGCCCTGGAGTTCGAACTGCGAAGCGCCATGCACCGCGATGGTGAAGCCGAGTCCCTGGGCCTTGCGCCCGACCGGGCACTTGAACTCGGCCGCCGCATCGGCGCCGCCTGGCAGGCGTCGATTAACGACGGCAATGACAAGACGGTTCTCCTGACGGACTATCGGCTGCGGCCGCATCTGGCGGCGCTCTTGTCGCGCCAGTGGCCGCAAGTGCCCGTCCTGGCCTACGACGAAGTGGCGGTGGGAACGCAGGTCTGTACGGCGGCCAGCGTGTCGCTCCAGGCGGCGCGGCCCGAGGTCCCGGCCGCGCCCGTGCCGCGCGGGCCTGCGATTGCCAGGCATGCACCGGCCGCGCAGAAGACCTAGCGCTACAACGCCACTGCCGCCTTTGCGCGGTGGGGCAGGAGGCCCGCCTTGGCGGGCAACCCGTGGCACCTATCGAGTGACGGTTGACGGAGTAAGACGCAAGTGAGACGCATGGCGATCATGGTGGCAACGATCGGGTTTTTCGTGCTGGCCGGCGTCGGGACAGCCACGGGCGTTCCCCCGTTTGTCTGTGCGATGCGCGCCGTGGTGGGGGCCGTCGCCCTTTTTGCGGTTGTCATGGTGGGCGGGCGGCTGGCGCTGACGATTGTGGTGGACGCCTTCATGAGTAGTGCCTTACGGAGACAGGACCCGAGGAATAAACCCCATGAGCACAGAGGCTGACGGCGCCCCGCCGACACAAGTGTTGCGGGCCAAGGTGGCTGAGGTCTACGCGACCCAGTCCCGCGAGACCTGCGAGCAGGAACGGGTCCTGGCCCACCTGCCGCTCGTCCGCCATATCGTGCAGAAGATCGTCGGCCATGTGGGCCACCGGGCCGACCTCGACGACCTGATTTCGGCCGGGACGCTGGGCCTCGTCAAGGCCGCCCGCGCCTTCGACCCCGGCAAGCACACCGAGTTCAGTACGTACGCCTACATCCGCATCCGCGGGGCCGTGATCGACGAACTGCGCGGCCGGTCGTTCACGACGCCCGACACGAACCGCAACATCCGGGAGGTCCGCAAGGCGTACCAGACGTTCCAGGCCGTCAACGGCCGTCCGCCTACGGACGACGAACTGGCGGCCCAGGCTGGAATCCCCATCGAGAAACTGTATCGCACGTTCGAGGACTCGCGGCGGCGGCACTTCCTGTCTTTCAACGGCCTGAGCGATGATCAGCCGTCTCTCGGGGCGCTTCTGCCGGCCGACGAGTCGACGTCGCCTGAGCCGACGGCCGAGCGCCATGAACTCGTCAGTCGCATGGCCCGTGCGATCCAGGAACTCTCGGAGCGCGACCGAACGATCATTCTGCTCTATTACGACAAGGACCTTACGATGAAGGAAATTGCCGAAACGCTCGGCGTCACGGAATCGCGGGTCAGCCAGGTGCATGCCGCCGCGCTGTTTCGGCTCGGCGTGAAACTGCGGAGCGCCAAGTGATCAGCGCCGACGACTATGGTGTCGAGAGGCCGGCCGGGTCCGAAGAGGTGCCGGGCCTCGGGGCTGTCCCGCGGGAGAACAACGACGACCTCCGCCGCCCCGGCCAGCGGGAAAGGCGGAAACGCCGCGGCCCAGGCGCCGGCGGGTCCGCACGCCCCGCAGCGGTGCCGCACAGCGCCGCCCAGGCCCGGCAGACAGGTCCTGAACCGAAGCCGCCGCTGGCGGATGACTCGCACGTGGACTACTACGCCTGACGGCCGGCCCGCGGGCCGGCCTGGAGAACGCCGCGATGACGCAACATTGCTCCGGAATCCTTAAGAAGGGCCAGATTCACGTGACGGGTCCGTGTAAGCCCGGGGCGGCGGCCGCGCCCCGGCCCGCCTCCGGTCAGCCTGAGATTCGCACCGTCGAGCGCAGCGCCAACGACGCCGTGGTTGAGATCCGTTGCACCTGCGGCCGGCATACCTACATGCACCTGCGGTGGTCGGGCGCCGGGACGCCCGTCGAACCTGCACTCAAGGGAACCAGCGATACAACGCACAAGTAATAAGGAGGCAGACTCATGCGCCTTGCAACTCTCGTGATGATCCTGACCGCCGGGCTGGCCGCCGGGGGGTGTTCCATGTGGGCGCCCACGCGGGGCGCCGGCCCTGTCGCCGGCCCCTCTGCCGCGGATCCGGCCCCCGCCATGGAGGGCGCCTACCTACAGAAGGCGAGCGTGGCCAAGGACGTCGAAACGCCCTTGCCCACCGCCATCGAGAGCACGCTGGTTCTCCAGGACAAGTACGCCCGCGCGTTGGAGGACCTGCGGCGGGAGCAGGATAGGTTCCGCGAACTGACGGCACAGAAACAACAACTGGTCGACGAAGCCAACCGGCTCAAGGCGGACCTCGCCAAGACCCAGCAGGAACTGGGAGAGGCCAACGGCCTCCTGGTCCAGATGCGCCAGGAGATCGAAAAGTGGAAAGAGGACGTCCTGGGCTTCCGCGACGAACTGCGCCAGTCCAACCGGGTCCAACTGGAGGCCCTTGCCAAGGTCATGACCCTCCTGGGTGGGGAGACGGCGCCTGCGGCCGCCGCGCCGCCGGCGGCCGCCAAGCCCGCATCGTCGGCGGGCCTTTCTACGCCTGCCGTCAAACCCGCGGCCGTGGCCGCCGCCTCGTCTGCCGCACGGGCGGTCCCGGCCGCCGCAGCCGCCGGGCTGACGCGTTCAGGCGAGGTTGTACCGGCCAAGCCCGCGCCCGCCCCGGCGACGGCGCCGCAACCGGTCTCGACGGGCGGCGGAAAGGAATCAGCCCGTGCCAACGGCCACTAGGCATAGTGTAACCGCGCTGCTTGTGGGGCTGGCCTGCACGCTGGCAGGGTGCCTGGCCGGCAAGTCGGCGCCGCCCGTGAGTTGTTACCTCGACGCGCAGGCCCTGTCGGGCTACGTCCAAAGGGTTGCACTGCTTCCGCTGGCCAGCGAGACGGCCTACCCCGCCGTGGCCGAGGGAATGACGACGGCGATGTTTCGGGCCCTCCAGGGGAAGCAGTTGTTCCACGTTACGCTGGCTTCAGCGGCCGATGCGGGGGCACTGGACTTCCAGCGGCCGTTCAGCCTGAAGGACCTGGCCCGCCTGCGCCAGGCCACCGGGGCCGACGCTATCCTCGTGGGCACGGTCAGGAGTTTTCAGCCCTATCCGCGGATGCACCTGGGGCTTTACATGCGGCTGCTGGACCTGCGAGACAGCCGCGTCATCTGGGCTGTGGACCATCTCTGGGACGCCACCGACAAGGACACCCAGGAGCGGATGGAGAAGTACTTCCACGAGCAGTGCGGGGAACACTGGGAACCGCTTCGGTGGCGGCTGGCCACGGTCGGCCCTTCGGTCATGCAGCAGTTTGTGGCCTACGAGGCGGTCGGGACACTGCCGACTCCGGACTTGCGGGGAGCAAGGCGATGACCGGCGCAAAGCGTCATTTGGGGAACTTTAAGAAAAATGTCCTTTTGAGGGAATTTTTTCTTAAGTCCTCGGCCTAACCTGTGAGTATAAGCATAGCGAGGTACGGAAAGCGGAGGTCTGAGATGCAGATTGAACGAACAAACGGGTTTGCCGGCCCCAGCAGGCCTGGTGAGACCGATGGGTTTCCCAAGCCGGCGCCCCAGGCGGGTCGCGTAGGAAAGCCGGTCGAGGCCGTCCCCGAAGTTACCGCCAGTGAACTCCAGGAACTGGCCAAGCAGGCCGCCGCTGCCTCGGAGATCAACTGGGATAATGTGGCGGAAGCCCGGAAGTTGATCGAATCGGGCGGTCTGTCAACGCCCGAAGCCATCCAGAATGCCGCCCAGCGGCTGCTGGACCTCGGCGTATAGCACATATTGGGTCCCATATCACAAGACCCCCCAGGATGTTGGGGGTCTTTGTTTTTTCCACCCTGTAAGCATGCGTCCCTGGCCCCCGGTTCTGCGGCTCTTCTCCACTATACATCCCAAGTTACGTTGCGGCTAACCGCCCGGCAGTTTGCTTGCTCAGGCCAGGGCGCGCCAAGGGAGGGCAGGGCGGCCGAAATTCTTAGTTCTCAAGAAAATTCTTAAGTCCGTACCGCAGCCCCCGATAACTATCCGCGGAGACGTTTGGCGGACGAGGTTGGATATTCGCGGAAGTCAAACCGGTTGATCCGGCCCGGAACAAGCCGCTGGAGAGGCGGGGGCTGGGATCCGCACAAGGGACCTTTTTGAGGAGAGGCACAATGCTTGCGATTAAGAACAACATTATGTCGGAGAACACGCAGCGAATGGTGGCCGTCAACTATGACAACTTGGCCAAGAGCGTACAGCGGCTGTCGTCCGGCCTCCGCATCAACAGCGCGGCGGATGACGCGGCTGGTCTGGCCGTCCGGGAACTGTTCCGGTCGGACATCGCCGTTCTGAGGCAAGGCGCCCGAAACGCCCAGGACGCGATTTCGAGGGTGCAGACGGCCGAATCGGCCCTGCAGGTCGTCGATAACCTGCTGGTCCGCATGAAGGAACTGTCCGAGCAGGCCGCCACCGACTCGTACAGCCCGACGCAGCGTTCGATGATGAACGCCGAGTTCCAGGAAATGGCCGCTGAAATGGACCGCATCGCGTCGAGCACGAATTTCAACGGGACGACACTCCTGAACAGCGCCAGCGGCACGCTGACGATCCACGTCGGCACCGGCAACACCAGCAACGACAAGATCACGGTGAAGTTGGTGGATGCGAGCGTCGCCGGCCTCGGCATCGGCACCCTCAACATTGGGACCGTGGCGTCGGCCGCCGCAGCCCTGACCGCGCTCGACAGCGCCATCAGCGCCAAGGACAGTGCCCGTGCGGCGTTCGGTTCCAAGATCAACCGCATGCAATCGACCATCAGCATTCTCAACGTGCAGGCCGAGGCGCTGGCCACCGCTGAGTCGCGCATCAGCGACGTTGACGTGGCCCAGGAAATGTCCGCCCTCACGCGTAACCAGGTTATGGCCCAGGCCGGTATCGCCATGCTGGCGCAGGCCAACAGCATGCCGCAGTTGGCCCTGCGGTTGCTGCAAGGCTAAGTCGGTCTAACGGGGGAGGCGGTCTCGTCGCGGGCCGCTCCCAGCATCCCGCAGGCGGGATCGCCTCCCCATTTGTTCTTTGCATCACGGTCGCAAGGAGGAACTCGCCGTGGCCTCCGTTGGCATGTCCGGTCTGGCGAGCGGTGTTGACACCGCCGCCATCGTCAAACAACTCGTTGCCGTAGAGCAGCAGTCTGTCACGCAGATCCAGGCGCGCCAGGCGGTGAGCCGCGAGAAGAGCAGCGCCTTTTCCACGTTTGAAAGCCGCATCGCTTCCCTCAAGACGGCCGCCGAGGCCATCCGTTACGCCTCCGACCTGCGGGCCTACAAAGTTTCTTCCGGCGACGAGTCCATTATCACCGCAACGGCCGCCTCCAATGCCTCCGAGGGAACCCATGAGATCGTCATAAACCGCCTCGCCTCCGCCGAACGCAAAGTCCACGACGGCCTTGCCGCGCTGGACACTCTCGTCGGGACCGGCACTTTCGTCTACACCTACAATGGCGAGACGCGCACCGTCCAGACCACCGACACCACGACCCTGGAAGGCATGCGCGACCTTATCAACAACGACGGCGGCAACCCCGGCGTCACCGCCAGCGTGCTCCAGTACGGCACCGGCGCCCAGGCGTACCACTTGGTGCTGAGCGGCAACGACACGGGGGCCGACTACGCCATCACCATCGAGGACGGCCAGACCACCCTCGACGCCTTCAAGTCCGCCACGTATACGGTCACCCAGACGGCCCAGAACTCCCGCATCCAGGTGGACGGCTATCCGACGGGCGACAATTGGATCGAGCGAAGCGGTAACACGCTGACCGATGTCCTGGCCGGCGTGACCCTGGAATTGCACACGACCACTCCGGACCCGGCCGAGCCGGTTCGGGTGAGCCTGACCCGCGACACCGAAGGCCTCAAGGACAAACTGGGGGCGCTCGTTACCGCCTACAACAACGTGGTGGAATACGCCAAGTCACAGACCGCGTATGACGCCGCCACGAAGACCGCCGGCCCGCTGATCGGCGAGTACTCGATCACCAGCATCCTGGAGAAGTTACGGACGCCGCTGGTGGGCCGAGTCACCGGGTTTGCGGCCGCGGAAGACAAATACTCGTTGGCGGCCCAGATCGGCCTGAGCGTGGACGGCAAGGGAAAACTTACGCTGGACGACGATACGTTCGACGACGCCGTCTCCGACAATTACCTCGGCGTTCTTTCGCTCCTGGGCGCCAACCGAACCGGCGTCTCCGACTCGAGCAACCTCCGCTTCTACGGCGCCCGCGACAGCACGACGGCCGGCGCTTACGACGTCCGGGCCGAGTTTACGGACGGGGTGCTCACGTCGGCCTCCATCAAACTGGCCGGCGAGCCGGAGTCGGCCTGGCGGGCCGCAATGATCGAGGGCAACCTCATCATCGGCGCTCAGGGAAAGCCGGAACAGAACCTCCAGATCACGGGGTCTTACACCGGCAGCGGCACGGCCACGGCGCAGGTCCGTGTTCGCCAGGGGCTGGGCGGCGGAATTTTCGATGCCATTGACAAAGTCGTCGAAGACACGATCGACAGGTCGCAGAAGAGGCTTGACGACGCGGACGTTCGCTTTCAGGCCAGCATCGAGCGCGAGCAAGCCCGCGTGGACCGCGTGGCGGCAAACCTGACGGCCCAGTATGCACGCCTGGAACAGACCCTGACGATGCTGCAGGCCCAGCGCGGCGCCTTGTCGAGCCTCTTCACGTCATCCACGTCATCTTAACAGGGGGAGGGCTTACCCGCATCATGAACCAGATCAACGCTTACCGGGAAAACGCCATTGCGACCCAGTCTCGAGGCCGCCTGGTCGTCCTGCTCTACGACGGCGCCATCAAGTTTCTCAAGCAGGCCCTGAAGGAGTTGGAGGCCGGCCACTTTGCCGCCAAGGGCGAGTACATCAACAAGGCCGTAGCCATTATCAACGAACTGGACACATGCCTCGACATGGAGGCCGGCGGCGACGTGGCCCAGAACCTCCGGAGCCTCTACCACTTCATGATACGGCACCTGGGCGAGGCCAACATCCACCGCGATCCCCAGCGCATCCGCGAAGTCATCGACTGCCTCCAGGGTTTGAACGACGGCTGGAAGGCCGTCAGCGGCTGACGCGCCCCCCCGCTACTCGTCAACCGATGAATTGCGTCTACCTCGACGCCGTTGCCGGCGTCTCCGCCAGGCACGGCCATCTGGTTCAGGGGAACGACCTGCTCTGCGGCGAAGAGCCAACAGCCCGCCAAGGGCCAGAAGCGCCAGCGTCGCCGGCTCGGGCACGCTGGGGCCTTCGAGAACCAGGCGGGCCTCGGTGATCGTGCCGCTTATGGGTGTAACGAATTCAAGGCCGTCTGACCATAGTGTGAACGCCGGCAAGCCGGGCGGCGGGATAAGCCAGCCGGGAAGGTCCGGGGAAAATGAATTGGGCCCCAAACCAAAGTGAATCTGGAAAACAAAAGGGTGTTGCTCGCCAGGCATGATAACCAAAATTAGTTATTTTTGCGCTTGACAACCCCTGATTCTGTGGTATCAGTACAGTAGCGGTTTCATGGACCGCGAAGTAGGGGGACAAGGCATGGCATCCTTCCGCGTGTTGGTCAGGAGAAGTCTGGCGGCCGCAGCGGCGGCATCCTTTCTCGTGGCAATCATGGTGTGCGCGGCCCAGGCCGCGCCGCGCAGCGCGCTCATACAGTCAGGTTACGATCCCGCACAGGGCATAAGCGGCGCAACCTTCTACACGACCGTCGGTTGGGAATTCACCCCCCAGGCTGACATATGGGTCACGGACCTCGGATTCTTCGACCTGGGGCAGAACGGGCTGAATATCTCCCATGATATCGGCATATGGGATCAAGATCACCAACTCATCGTGTCTGCGACGGTTCCGGGTGGCACGGCGG
>JAPLMO010000322.1 GCA_026386995.1 Planctomycetota bacterium
GGGCATACGTCGGCTGCGCCGCCGCTGCGGGCGCGGCAGGCGGCAGCGCGTAACCTTGAGAATACTGCGGCGGAGGGGGCGGCGGAACCATCACGGCGGCCGGCGTCACTGACGGGGCAGGCAGCGCCACACCCACCGTGCCGTAGGTCTCCACGTAGGTCCGACGGTGCTTGTCGCACCCCCAACCGATGGTCACCGTGACCAGCAGGGCCAGCGCCAGCAGCGATCCGGCAAGACGGTAGGTGGTATTCATGTTCCGGCCTCCCTGCCGCCCGAGTGGCCGCCTCACCGAGGGGCCGCCACTCGGGCGACGTTCTCTTGACCTCTGCCAGATTAGACGCTTCACACTCGTTAATTATTCCCTCCAAAATATTATATTCCGAAAGAAAGTAATGGGGTGGGCCTGCCGCTGCGGTAATACGTCAGTCTGGTTAGGCGTTCCCCGCGCCGGGTGGCATGCCCACGCCGCTGTTTGCGTGGGCCTGATGTCTGGCCGCGCGGCACATGCCCACGCAAACATCCGCGTGGGCATGCCACCCGCCTTGCGTACGGCTCGTCGCCACCGTAACTGACGCCGTACCCGGCCGTACGGGTGAGTGGGTTGGGACCGCAGGCATTTTCACGGGGCAAAAAAATGATCGTCACAGGCCCGTTCTCCCTGGAAAGGGTGGTAAGCGCTGTGGAGAAAGTCCGCCGGCGTCTTTTGAAAACCGCCGCAGCCCTTAAGGCCGCGGGCGTGCCGTATGCCGTTGTCGGCGAAAGCGCCGTGGCCCTGTGGGTCTCCCGCGTTGACGAAGCCGCCGTCCGAAACACGCGGGACGTGGATATCCTCATCCGCCGGGGGGACTTGGAGGCCGCCAAGGCCGCGCTGGAATCCGCCGGTTTCGTCTACCGGCACGTGGCCGGGATGGAGGTCTTTCTCGACGGGCCTGATGCCAAGCCCCGCGACGCCGTCCACATCGTTTTCGCCAATGAGAAGGTCCGGCCCCCCGAACCCCTGGCCAATCCCGATGTCACCGAGTCCGAGCAGACCGACGAGTTGTGCGTCTTATCCCTGGAGGCCCTCGTGCGGATCAAACTCACGGCCTTCCGCGACAAGGACCGGACCCACCTTCGCGACCTGATCGAGGTCGGCCTGGTCAACGCTGATTGGCTGCCCCAACTCCCCCCGGTCCTGGCCGACCGCCTGCGCCTGCTGCTGGAAACCCCAGAGGGATGAAACAAGCATAGTAGTGCGTCAACTTTAATTATGTGGGTGCCACGGCTGCGCAGTTTGCAGCCGTGCGTCCCTGCCGACGACCACGGCTGCAAACTGCGCAGCCGTGGCACCCACAGATTTAGTCCTGGCAGGCTAATAGTTACGGCGTCACGATCTCGAAGGGTATGGCCGGCAGCGACCCGACGGCCGCGCGCCGCTGGGGCGCGGGGGCCTTTCCTTTTTCAGCGGCCGGCGCCGCCGGCGTGAAGAAGGCGTTGACGATCAGGTTCCCCTTGAGGCCCGCCTTGGTCTTGGCGGCGTCGCTCTGAAGCACGACCTCGGTGCCGCCCGGGCACGGCGCGATGCTCTTGATGGTGATTCCGTCCGGCGGGTCGCTCAACTCCAGGTGGACCTGTTTTGCGTAGGCCAGCAGCGGGGCGGTGAACTGGACCTTGGCCGTCCCGCCGACGGGAATCTTGACGGGGGTGTCGCCGGCGATCTTGATCTGCGACTTCGCCATGTTGCGCCCCGACACGGCCACCTTCATGTCCTGGGCGGGCACGAGGTGCCGGTACGCGAACGCCTGCATCATGTCTTCTGCCGGAACGGCCTGGCGGACGACTTCCTTCCCCTGGATCGTCGCGCGGCCTTCCCACGATAGGCTCAGGGGTTCCTGGGTGGGCGTTGCCGGGGCCGTCAGGGTCACGCGCACCTGGTCCTGGCCGGATGGCACGCAGGCGCCGCCGAGGGTGAACCCCGCCGGCGCGTCCTTCAAGGAGATCGCGATGTCGCCGGAGAACCCGTCCCTGCGCAGGGCGTAGACGGTGACGGGAATTGCCGCGCCCCCACGGACGTTGATGCTGGACGGCACGACCCGCAACTCAAAATCGGGTTGCGGCAGGCTGATGCGGAGGCGGTAGGCATAGTCCTGGCCGCCCTTGTGCTGCGCATCGCCCAGGTGGACGTAGTACGTCCCGTCGGCGGGCAGTTTGAAGCGGATGCAGGAGTCGGCCTGGTGCGTGGTCAGGCCCGCTCCCTTGTCCTCGTGGTCGTCATTGAAGGCCAGTTGTTTGCCGGCGGCGTCGGTCAGTTTGAGGACGGAATCCAGCGGCGAGTTGAGGCGCCGGGCATCGACTTCGGCGACGACCTCGCTGCCGGCCCGGCCCTCGAAGCGGAACACGTCGCAGTCGTCGGCCTTGTCGATGCGGCCGTTGACAATAATGGGGAGCGTGACAGGCTGGGCGCGGTCGGGCGTGTCGTTCGGCTCCTTCTCAAGGCATTCGGGCAACGTGTCGGCCGCAAAGGGCACCTTGTTGGAGACCATCGCCGCCGCGCCCACGGAAACCAGATGAACGCCCGGCTGCCGGGCCTGCGGCATGAGTTGGTTCACCGGAAGGTTCCAGCCCTTCAGGGCGACGGCCGTCCGTGCGCCGGCTGGGCCGCCGAGGGGGAAGATGCCGGTCACAAACGGCAGTTCGCCCACGGTGATGCGATAGAGAAAATCTTCCCGGCCGCGGTAGATGGCGTCTTTGATCTCGATGACGTACTCGCCGTCCCTGGCGATCTCGTAGTACAGGACCGGATCGGGGTTGAACCGAAAATCGTCGTCATACGCCAGTTCCTTGCCCGCCGAGTCGTAGAGCGCCAGCGTGGCCTGGAACCATCCGGGCACGGCGTCGGGGATGTACGGGATCAGTTCCCGCGCTGCGGCGACGATAACCAGGTGCTGGCCCTTGCGGGCCGAGAACCGATACCGGTCCACCTCGCCTGGCAGGATCTGGCCGTTGACGATGGCCGGCAGGGTGATGACCGTCTCCGGCTCGGCTTTGCGGGTCTTGGGCTCGAAGGCGGCCCGGGCGACGGCGCTTCTCTGCTCCGCGATGTTTCGGGACGGTTTCTCGGAGAACTCGGGCAACTGGCCGACGCGGAAGGCCAGCGGGTTGGACAGGCCGGCCGGCGATGCGATGCGCACCTCGCGCTGGCCGGGCTCGGCGTCCGGGGCAATCGTTACCTGGAGGACGGCGAGTTCGCTTATGGCGGGATTGGCGGGCCTCCGGACGGCCATGCCGATTTTCTTGCGGAGTTCGGCCAGCGTCTTGTCGTCTTCGGCCGTCCAGGAGGCGTTGGCGTACTTCTTCTTGAGGGCCTCGATCTCCTTGTCGTCGTTGGCGCCGGCGTCTTTGGCGTCCTTGCTGTCCTTGACGTTTTTGGCGTTCTTGAGGCTTCTTAATGCCTCCAGGGCCTTGAAATCGTTTTGCACCACGGCCTTGCGGGCCAGCAACTCGTCCAACTTGATGCGCATCTCGTTCAGTTCCTTTTGCGGGGTCGGCCGGATGAGTTCGGAGATGGCGGCCTGGACGCCTGTGCCGGAGAAATAAATGTTGGCGACGCCGTCCATCGCCTGCCCGGCGATGATCGCCTCAAACGTGGTTCCCTGCTTTCCGCCGGCGGGATAGATGTAGCCGATGCGCGGCGCCGGTTGCTGCGCCGTCGCGGCCGTCGCGGTCGCCAGAAAAGCCGCGAACACGAGCAAGGCGGAGCAACTTTGCGCGGCGGGTCTCCTGGGCCTGTTGCCCAACATGTAGGGTGGGTGCTCTGCACCCACCAATGCCGTTTTTCTCGCGTGAAAATGGTGGGTGCAGAGCACCCACCCTACATGAACGGCAATTCGGCAATTGGGCAACAGGCCCAGGAGGCCCACCGCGCACGGGTTTGCATCACGCTCTTGTGCGTATGTTGTGTGCCATCGGGATAGGTTCATAAATGCTCCGCGGCTTACACGAGTTCCTTGAGGCGTCCGCCCGTCTTAACGTTGTCCGCGGCGGCGGGTAAGACGCGGGCCTCCTGGCCCTGGGGATGAGGCAGCCTGGCCTCGGTGTCGATGCCAAGCAACTCGTACATGCTGGCGATAAGGTCGACCGGGTACACGGGCCGGTCCTTCACGTCCTCGCCGCGGGCGTCGGACGAGCCGATCACGCGGCCGCCCTTGAAGCCGCCGCCCGCCACCAGTGCCGAGAAGGCCTTGCCGTAATGGCCGCGCCCGCCGTTCCAGGGCGCCTCCCACTGGACCTTGGGCGTCCTGCCGAATTCGCCGCAGCACCAGATGATGGTGCTTGCCAGCAGGCCGCGGTCCGACAGGTCCTGAAGCAGCGTGGCAAGGCCCTTGTCCAGTTCGGGCAGTCTCCGGCGCATCTCCTGGAAGTGCTGCTTGTGCGTGTCCCAGCCCTTGTAGTTGATAGTGACGTATGGAACGCCCTTTTCGACCAGCCGCCGCGCCACAAGGCACGCCTGCCCGAACGTGGTCCGGCCATAGCGGTCCTTCAGGTCGTCTTTCTCCGAGGTGACGTCGAAAGCCTTGCCGGCGTCGCCCAGAATCAGGTCGTACGCCTGGTTCTCGCACTGATCGGCGGCAACGAGTTGCGGATCGTCCTTCATGGCCTGCCCAAGCGTGTTCAACTTGTGCAGGAGTTCGCGCCGGTCCTTCTGCCGCTGCTCGGAGATGCCCTGAGCGACGATCCCCTCGACGGCAAACGGGACCCTCCCCGGGTCGCCGCCCGTGGCAAAGGGTTTGTAGCGCGAGCCCAGGAACCCGGCCTCGGAGAACCGCCCCTGCAGTTCGGTCAGCACGATGTAGGGGGGCAGGAGGCCGCGATACCCGGCATCGACGCCCTTGAAGAGCGACACCACGGCGCCGACGCTCGGATAGACGTCCTTGCCGCCGGGCGGCCGCCCGGTCTGCACCATGTACGCCGCCGTCTCGTGGCCGTTGTTGCCGTGGGTCATGCTGCGGATAAGGGCGTACTTGTCGGCCTGCTTTGCCAGTTCGGGTAGCAGTTCGCAGATCTTGATTCCCGGCACGTTGGTGTCGATCGGCTTGGTGAGCGGGCCGCAATAGTCGTTGCCGGCATCGGGCTTCGGGTCGAAGGTGTCGAGGTGCGACGGGCCGCCCCACAGCCATATCTGGATGACGGCCTTGGCCTTGCCGGGGGTCTTGGCCGGGGCCGGCGGTGCGGCGGCTATCGCCCTAAGGGCCGGGCTGCCCGCCAGCGCAAGGCCGGCCGCGCCGAGTAGGCCCCGCCTCATCGCCTCGCGCCGGGAGATCGGCAGACCCAGCGCATCCCACATGCTGCCGGATTTCTGCTGCGTGCTCATGCGCCTCTCCTCATGCCGCGCTAACGGCTGGTAAACCGGGTGCCACGGCTGCGCCGTTTGCAGCCGTGTATCGCTGCCGATGACCACGGCTGCAAACGGCGCAGCCGTGGCACCCATGGATTCAATTACGCCAGTCGACTAATGCCGATAGAGGAACTCCGCGCTGTTGATCAGCGCCCACGCGACGTCCATCGCGACCGTGCCGCCCTTGCCGGCGCCGGCCGGGGCATACGCCTCCACGGCCTTCAGTTCCTCATCGGTCGGGAACCGCGACAGGATCGTCAGGTACAGGTTGTTGACGGTTTCCCGCGGCCCCGCCTTGGACTGAAGCAGGGTCCGCAACTTGGGACTCTGCTCGATTTTGCGCTGGATGTGGCTGGAGTTCAGCAGGTGCAGCCGCTGGTCGGCGGTCGGGCGGCTGTTGCGTTCGGCCTCCATGCCGGTGTCGCGCGGCGGGCGGCCGAACATCTCCAGGAAGGAACTCGTGATGCTGCCGTCAGGCAGCGCGATCGAACGCATGTTCTCCGGAATGAACGTGAAAGGCTCGGGAATGGCGCTCGAGTACTTCTCGTTTGTCCCGGTGATCTGGTCGAGGGCGTCGATCAGCACCTCCGCCTCCAGCCGCCGCAGGGGATACTGCGCAAAGTTCGCCGCGGCCTCGGGCCGCCGGCCCTTGGGAATGGATGACAGTTGATACGTCTTGGAGTTCAGGATCAACCGGAAAAGGTGCTTCAGGTCGTAGCGGGCGCCGACCAACTCCTTCTCCAGGTAGGCCAGGAGTTCGGGGTTGACCGGCAGATTGTCGGGCCGGATGTCGTCGGCCTCATGGATGATGCCGCGCCCCATTAGCCACGACCATACGCGATTCGAGATGTTCTTCGCGAACCACGCATTTCTCGGCGTAATCAGCCACGCGGCGAAGGCCGCCCGCGGGTCCCGGCCCGGCGAAATCTGGGCCGGCGTCCCGTCCGGAAAGACCGCCGCCTGAGGCGGGACCGCGGCGGCCGGCGGCGCGGGGGCGGCGGTTTGCGGCGCGCCGGCAGCGGTTTGCGACGCGCCGGCGGCTGTCGGCGGAGCAGGGGCGGGGGTTTGCGGCTTGTCGGCAGCGGCCGGCGGCGCGGCGGTTGCGGGTTGCTTCGGCGCAGCAGCCGCGGCTTGCGGCGCGGCGGAGGCCGTCTGCGGCGCGTCCTTCACAAGATCGAAGGAGACGATCTCCTCTTTCCATTCTCCCGTGGACTTATATCCGAGTCTCGAGAAAAAGGCCGCCATGCCCGCCAGCCGCTCCTTGGGCCATTTCTCCGCCCGCGCGCCCATGAACGTCAGGGCCACCGCCTGGGCAATGCCCTGGGGATCCTTGCTCTGCATGGCCCGGTAGAAGTTGACCGGCGCCTCGCGAAAACAACTGCCGTTCGCCAGAAGCATCTCACGCGCGAACTGGTCGTACGGCTTGTTCTCCTTGACGCTCGTCCGGATCCAGCGATGATACGCCTGGGCCGCGTTCGGCCACAGGTTGATCGGGAACTCCGCCTTGACCCGCAACAGGTCGCTCCACTTCATGGCCCAGTAATCGGCGAACTCGTCGCGCGCAAGCAGGCGGTCGACCAGCGCGCGGCGTTTGTTGGGGTCGCTGTCCTGGATGAAGTTTCTCGCCTCCTCGGCCGTGGGAAGCGTGCCGATCACGTCCAGGTACACGCGCCGGACGAATATGCCGTCCGAACAGAGGTTGGCCGGCTGGATGCCCAATTTCTCCAGCCCCCCGAAAACCAGTTTGTCGATCTGGCCGTCGGGCGTCGGGGCGGGGCCCTCAAAAGGGGTCGGCGGCGCGGCCGCGCCCAAGACGCTCAGGGCCGCCAGCAAGACGGCCGCCGAAGCCAACCACGCCTTCTTCATGGCCTCTCGCCTCTTACAGATACGCCTCAGGGCACAATCACTGAAGCCCTTCTATAGATTATAACGTCCGCCGAGCCCGCGGGTTACGGCCTTACGCCAAACGCTGAGTGAAACGCCTCCCGCCGGCGGATATTACGCGATTTCACGCATGGCCGCCCTCTCCAGCCTGTTCAACGAGATCGGCAAGGGCCTCAAGCGGTTTTGAGAATGTGCGGGCAATCATGTCAAGGCCCATTAAAAATGTCCGGGGTCCTGACCCAGTAGAAATGTCCGGTCTTGGCGTTTCTGTTTGAAGGATTTTCTCCAGGGATGCTCCGGGCCTGGACGGTAGGGTTCGTGGTCGGTAGGATGAGGCGAGCCATCGGGAGGATAGGGCTC
>JAPLMO010000500.1 GCA_026386995.1 Planctomycetota bacterium
ACATCACTCGTGAGGGAATCACGGCGGACCTCGAGGCCATGAAGCGTGCGGGCATCGGGGGCGTGCTGATCATGGAGGTGGATCAGGGCACCCCGGCGGGGCCTGTGGCCTTCATGAGCGACCAGTGGCGGGGCCTGTTCAAGTTCATGGTCGGCGAGGCCGGGCGGCTCGGCCTGCAGGTGAACATGAACAACGACGCCGGCTGGAACGGCAGCGGCGGCCCATGGGTCCCGCTGGACAAGGCCATGCAGGTGGTAGTGACCAGCGAGACGCCCGTGTCCGGCCCCAAACGATTCGAGGGCGTGCTGCCGCAGCCAAAGACCAATGGCGGCTACTACCGCGACATCGCGGTGCTGGCCTTGCCGACTCCAGCCACAGCGTATCGCATCGAGAACGTCGCCCAGAAGGCGGTTGCCTGGCGCCAGGCGTTCAAGGACGGTCTGGACATCAAGGCTGGAACAACTGTTCCCGCCGGATCGGTGTTTGTCGTCTTTAGCCCCGGACCCACCGACCCGGCCAGGCGAGTGGTATCGGTCAAACGCGACGGACAAGCAATCGTCCCCGCCCCCGCCGCCACTGCCCCCCCGGCCGAGCAGGTCTGGAACGAGTTCAAGGGCCACACGGCCAACAGTCTGCCGCTGGACAAGCAGGATATCCGAAACAGTCTTCATGCCAACAAACGCCGTGTGCGGCGTTCTCAAGACAAGCTGCTATCTCTCATTCTGGCGTCCAAGTTGCCATCACCACCGGGATAAAGTGTACTTACATTACTTTTGCGAAACTCAATAAGGTCAAATTATCAGCAAGGAGATAAGGATGTATCAAACAAGCAAGATTGTTTGCGGCGTGGTTCTGCTCACGGGGGTTTTGCAGGCGGCGACTGCCCAGGACAAGGGATGGAAGTACTCAGGTTCCATCTACATACTTACGACCCCCCAAGGCGCGGACTTGCCAGCCACCGCGTCGGAAACCGATTTTCCGCTGCTGGTGCGGCTGGACAAGGACTGGTTCAACTTCAGCCAGGCGAAAGCCAATGGCGAGGACATTCGTTTCGCCACCAGCACGGGCGTGCCGCTGGCATACCAGATCGACGCATGGGATGCGGCCGCCGGAACGGCCGGCATCTGGGTTCGCATACCCGCGATCAAGGGCAACGCGCGTCAGGAGATCAAACTGCGCTGGGGCAAGGCTGATGCGGCAAGCGAGTCCAGCGGAAAGGCCGTCTTCAACGAGTCCAACGGCTACCTCAGCGTCTGGCACATGAACGATCCGGTGAAGGATGAGGCGGGCACAGTCGAATCGAAAGATACGGGCACCACGTCTTCTTCCGGTATTATTGGGAAAAGCCGGCGCTTTGACGTAGGCAAGGGCATCAACTGCGGGGAAAACATCACAACCTATCCTTCCGGCTCCAGTCCTCATTCTTCGGAAGCGTGGTTCAAGGCCGATCAGTCGAATGCGCCCATCCTAGGCTGGGGAAATGATCACCCGCAGGGTAAAGTGATCATGCAATTCTTCAGTCCGCCACACATTCAAATCGAGTGCTGGTTTTCAGGGGCGGACGTTCGCGGAGAGAGCAAACTCCCCCTGTCCCAATGGGTTCACGTGGTCCACACCTTCAAGAACGGTGATTCACGGATCTATGTGAATGGAGTTCTTGACGGTGTCTCGACGTCCACCGGTGCCCCGCTGGCGATCAAAAGTCCGGCGAGGATGTATATTGGCGGCTGGTACAACAATTTCAGATTTGTCGGCGACCTGGATGAAGTCCGCATTTCCAAGGTCACCCGCTCCGCCGACTGGGTGAA
>JAPLMO010000403.1 GCA_026386995.1 Planctomycetota bacterium
CTTGCCGGAGCCGCTGACGCCCGTGACGCAGATGAGGCACGCGAGGGGCAGGCGCACCGAGAGGTCCTTCAGGTTGTTGGCCTTCGCTCCCACCAGGGCGATCGACTTCCTGACCCGAGCGGGCCGGCGTTTCGGCGGCACGGGAATCCGCATGAAGCCCGCCAGGTACCGGCCGGTGAGCGAGTCGGCGCAATTCTGGATCTCGGGGATCGTGCCCTGGGCGATGATCTCGCCGCCGTGCTCTCCCGCGCCGGGGCCCATGTCGATGACGTGGTCGGCCTCGCGGATGGTCTCCTCGTCGTGCTCGACCACCAGGACCGTGTTCCCGAGGTCGCGCAGCGCTTTCAGGGTGTTCAGGAGCCGCCGGTTGTCGCGGGCGTGGAGGCCGATGGTGGGCTCGTCCAGGACGTAGCAGACGCCCACCAGGCCGCTGCCGACCTGGGTGGCCAGACGGATCCGCTGGGCCTCGCCGCCAGAGAGCGAGTCGGTCGCGCGATCCAGGGTCAGGTACGCGATGCCCACGTCCTGCATGAACCGCAGGCGGTTGCGTATTTCGCCGAGGACCTGGCGGGCGATGGCCTTTTTCTCGCCATCCAGTTTCAGGTCCGCGAAGAACCGGGCCGCCGCATCTACGCTCAGGGCCGAAACCTCGTGGATCGCATTGCCGCCCACCCGGACGGCCCGCGCCTCCGGCCTGAGGCGCGCCCCGTGGCAGGCGGGGCAGGGCTGCTCGCTCATGAACCGCTCCAGCCATCGTTGGACGTACGGGCCTGAGACGGTCTCGGCGAAACGCTTGAGGCTCGGCAGGACGCCTTCCCAGGCATCTTCATCCTCGGAAGGGGGCAAGGAAGGGGTCTGGAGCAAGGAAGGGGTCTGGAGCCCTGCGCCGTTCAGGCTCCTGACCCCTTCCTTGCCATGCTTGCCTCCGCCGGCAGCGCGCCGCCCGGGTGGTGTGCCTCCGTACAGCAGCGCTTCCCGCAGTTTCGCCTGGAGTTTGTCGAACGGCACGTCGCGGGCCGCGCCGAAATCGCGGACGAACCGCTCCAGCGCCGCCTCAAAGAACTGCTGGTACCGCCGCGGCCCGTTCTTCCACGGCGCCAGCGCCCCTTGCGCCAGCGTCTTATCCCTGTCGGGAACGACGAGGTCCTCGTCGAACTCCATGAAGGTTCCCAGGCCGTGGCATTGCGGGCAGGCTCCGTAGGGGCTGTTGAAACTGAAGAGGCGCGGCGCGAGTTCCTCGAAACTGATGTTGCATCGCGTGCAGGCGTAACGCTCGCTGTAGAGGGTGTTGCGCCACTCGCCGGCCGGCGTCTCGTGGCTGACGACCACGACGCCCTCCGTCATTCTGAGGGCCGTCTCCACCGACTCGGTCAGTCGGCCGCGCACGGCTTCCTTCACGACCAGCCGGTCGACGACCGCCTCGACCGTATGGCGTTTGTTCTTCGCCAGCGCGGGGATCTCGCGCACTTCGTGCATCTGGCCGTCGATGCGGACGCGCACGAAGCCGTCGGCCACGATGTTGCGGAGAACGTCCCTGTGCTCGCCGCGCTGACCCCGGACCAGCGGCGCAAGCACCGTCAGGCGCGTCCCAGCGGGCAGGGCCAGCACGTGCTCGACGATCTGGTCGACGCGCTGCGGACGAATCTCGCGGCCGCACTTCGGGCACGTGGCCGTGCCGACGCGGGCGTACAGCAGCCGCAGGTAATCGTGGATCTCCGTGG
>JAPLMO010000407.1 GCA_026386995.1 Planctomycetota bacterium
GTCCCCTTTGCCCTGCCGGAAAAGGGGACAGCCCCCGTTTCCATAAAGCCGGAAACGGGTGCAGCCCCCTTTTCCTCGCCCCGCTAAACGCGTTCCAGGCCCCTTTTTCGTCTGGGGCGTTACTTGTGGTCGCCGCCGCCCTTGTCGCCGCGGTCGCCGCCTCTTTCGGACTTCTCGGTCTTGTCGCGGTGATCGCCCTTATCCTTTTCGGAGGAACGGGAATCCGGGCGATACTTGTGATCGGGTTCCTTCTTGCCCTTGAGCATGTCGTCGAGGCGGGTGGCGACGATCTTCTGGCGATTGGCGGCGCGGGCCTTCAGTTCCTCGCGCAGGGCGTCCATCCGCCCTTCGAGTTGTGCGATCTGTGCCTCGCGGGTCGCCATCTCAACGTCGAAGAGCCGGTCGAGGACCTTCCGGAGTTCCTGGCTGAGGGCGTCGCGCTCCGCCGCGTCGGTGGCCGCGCGGGCCTTGTTGGCGAGGTCCTGGGCGCGGAATCGCAACTGTTTTTCCTCGATGGCCTTGCGGAACCCCTCCGGGTCGTGGCCCTTGAGGTCCTTCAGTTGAGCGACTTCGTATCGCAAGTGCCGGCAGACCTGGCGGAACTGGTCGGTGTTGGTGGTGCGCAAGCGGTCGAGTTCCGGCCGCATCCACGGCATGTTCTCGTCCACGAAGGCGAGGATGTCGGCCACGTCAGCGTCGGTCACGTCACGGAAGATCGGGGCGACGCGCACGGGCGAGCGGCCGTCCGGCGCCTGACCATCGCGGCCCGCATCAGGGGCCTGGGCCGGCGCAGGTTTGGCCGGCCGCGCCCCGGCGGCCGCGACCGCCGCCGCGCCGTTGCCGCGCGTATCGTCTCCGGCGAAGATCGGGCAGGCCAGGACGGCCAGCCCGATGACGATCGCCGTGCCGCACAAAAGGGTCCGCATCGGCATCACCGCCTTCTGCTCAGGCGTCCACTTCCGCCCGAAGTTGGTTGAAGAAGAACTCGAGTTCCTCGAACGTCTGGTCGTCCGGCGCGGCCGGGGCCGCCTCGGGGGTCTTCGCGGTTGCGTACCCTTCGAGCATCTCAACGCCAGCCGTGATCTCCGCAATCTCTTCCTGAACGTGAGTGTCCGTGACCCACGGGTCGGCCGCCTGCCGGCAGATCGTCGGCACAAAGGTTGCCGCGCCTATGGCCAGGACGACGACGGCCGCCGCCGCGGCCACCCAGCGGTAGCGCCGCCGGATCGAGACGACCGCCGGCCGCGCGCCCGAAGCCGTGCGGGCGCGGTCGCGGAGCGTCTTCATCACCTCCGGCCGAACGGCGGGCGTTCGCTCCAGGGTCGCCAGGGCCGCCAGGCCGCGCGCCAGGCTTTCGGCCTCGCGGCGGCAAGCGTCGCAGCCGGCCAGGTGCGATTCGAGCGCCTGCCGGCGGGAGGGGGGCAACTCGCCCGACGCATACAGCACCCATTCCGTTTCGTTGGGGCAGATCATAACTTATCCTCGGGCAACAACTCGCCCAGTTTCTTCAGCGCCCTGTGCGCCCGGGCCAGGACCGTGCCGAGCGGCTCGCCGGTCGTCCGGGCGATGTCCTTGAACGCCAAATCGCCGTAATACCTCAAAAGCAGCACTTCGCGGTCGGCCGCCGAGAGGCGTGCGATGGCGGCCTCGACCCGCCACGAACCTTCGCGGCGCATCATCCCCTTGTCCGGCGGGTCCGCAGTCCTGAGCGATGCCGCCACGGGCGGGTCGTCGCCTTCATCAAGGCTGACTGACGGCTCGCGAGGCTGCCGGCGGATCCAGTCGCGCGCCAGGTTTACCGCGATGCGAAAGACCCATGCCCGGAACTTCCCCTCCGGATGGTACGTATCCAGGCTCCGAAAGGCCCTCAGCATGGTTTCCTGCATCAGGTCTTCGGCTACGTCGGCCCGGCCGATCAGGCGAAACAGCAGCCCGTATACCCGCGGCGCAAACGTCACCAGGAGCGCCTCCAGGCTGCTCGGATCGGTTGGGTCCGTGGTCATGCCGCCACCTAAGTAAACGATGCTAACCTTCGATTATTGCCTGCCGCTGCCCCGGAGGTAACGTTCGCGATGTCGATTTTATGTAGTGCCACCGAATTCTCGCCCATTATGGTATCGGGTGCCACGGTTGCGCCGTTCAGCAACCGTGCCGTCGTTCGACGCAGAGCACGGCTGCAAACAGCGCAGCCGTGGCACCCAGCGTCTTGGATAATGTGCAATCTGAGTGCAGCACTACCCGGCAGCACTACCCGGCCGTTGACACCCGCGCCAGGCCGCGGCTATAACAGAGCCCATGCGAATTCTTGCCCTGGACCTTGGGGAGCGGCGCGTCGGGGTGGCCCTCAGCGACCCCGATGGTATCATGGCCCACCCTCTGGTGCAACTGGAGCCGCGCGGCCGGCGGGACCTTGTGGCCTCCGTAGTCCGCCTGGTCGAGGAGCATGGGGCGGGTCGGGTCGTCGCCGGAATTCCCCTCTTGCCGGACGGCACGCGCGGCGAGCAGGCCCGGCGGGCGACCGGCGTGATGACGGCGCTGCGCGAAGTGCTCAAGGTGCCGGTCGTGGAGTGGGACGAACGGTTCTCCACCCAGGAGGCCGAGCAGGCCTTGCGTGAGGCAGGCGTCAAACCCCGGCAGCGTCGCGAGCGACTGGACAAGGCCGCCGCCGCCGTCATTCTTCAGGCGTATCTTGACGCGGGGGCTCCTCTTTAGGAGGCGGCGGGGGCGGCGCCGGCGGGGCAATGTCGACACGCATTTCCACGGCATGTTCGTCCATGCAGCGGTAGGACGCCTGGTCCAGGACCACCGTCGGGCCGGCCTTGATGCGGATGCGTTTGTGGCTGTCGGTCTCCATGCGGACGAGGGTCGCGCGCTTGGCGTTGTTGATGTGGTCCGCCACCTCCGGGTGAACCGACACTTCGATCTGTGCGATACCGTCGCGGCTGACGAGCAACTTCAGGTGCCGCAGCACTTCCAGGGCCACCGATTCGGGGTGCTTGAGGATTCCCGAGCCTTTGCAGTAGGGGCAGTCCATGAAGGTGGACCGTTCGAGGCTGGGCTGGACGCGCTGGCGGGTCATCTCGATGATGCCGAACTTGGAGATGTGTAGCATTTGGCTTCGGGCCTTGTCGCCCTCGAATGCCTCGCGGAAGGCCCGCTCGACATGGCGGCGGCTCTCGGCCTTCATCATGTCGACGAAGTCGATGACGAGGACGCCGCCGAGGTCCCGCAGGCGGATCTGGCGTGCGATCTCCTTGGCGGCCATCAGGTTCAACTGGTGGGCCGATTCCTCGGCGTCGCGGCCGTGCTTGAAGCGACCGGAGTTGACGTCGATGGCCACCAGCGCCTCGGTCTGGTCGATGACAATGCTGCCGCCCTTGGGGAGCGGGACCGTGCGGCTGTAGATACGTTCGATCGCCTCCTCGACGTGGTACTTGTGGAAGAGCGGGACCTTCTCGGTGTAGAGTTTGGCGGAGCCGACGTGGCGCGGCATGGCGATCTTCATGAACTCGCGGACGCGCTTGAGGACCGCCTCGGAGTCGACCCAGATGGTCGAGATCTCGGGGGTGTAGATGTCGCGGAGGGTCCGCAGCACGAGGTCGGATTCGCGGAAGATCTCGGCCGGGGCCTTGGCGCCCTGGGTCCGGGCCTGGACGACCTTCCAGAGGCGGCCCATGTACTGGAGGTCCCGCTGGAGGTCGCGCTTGGAGCGTCCGAGGCCGGCCGTGCGGACGATGAAGCCCGTGTCGGGCGGGGGGTTGCAGGAGGCCAGGAGGTCGCGAAGTTGGCGGCGCTGGTCTTCGTCCTCGATTTTCTTCGAGACGCCCAGTCGCCCGAGGCCGGGCATCAGGACGAGGTACCGGCCGGGGATCGAGAGGGCGGTCGTTAGGCTTGGCCCCTTGGTGCCGATGCCCTCTTTGGTGATCTGAACGACGACCTCGTCGCCGGGCCGGAAGATCTCCTGGATGCGCCGGTGGGGGTGGCGCTGGTGCCCCTCGCGTGCCTTGGGCTCGGCCTCGCCGGCGGGTGCGGCGCCGTCGCCTTTTTCGCCGCCCTTTTTGCGTCGCGGCCAGGCGGCGGGGATGACGTCGCTGGCGTGCAGAAAGCCGTTCTTGGCCATGCCGATGTCGACGAAGGCCGCCTGGATGGTCGGCTCGATGTTATTGACGCGGCCCTTGTAGATGTTGCCGACGTGTCGCTCGATGCTTGCCCGCTCCATGTACAGTTCGTTGAGCGCGCCGTCTTCGACGACGGCGATGCGGCATTCCTCCCCCTCGACGACGTTGATGAGCATTTCCTTAGGCATAAGGTCCTTTCGAAGTTCCTTCGCGGTCGCGTGGGCGACCGGCGGCTTTTCATTGCTGCCTGTACGAGCGGCTGCGGCCTCAGCCCAGGCGAATCTCGGTGCGCCGGATGGCGGTGCGGGCTATCTCCTCCTGGGAGAACCCGAGCAGGCGGAGCACCTCGTCCGGGCGCACGGTGCCGGAGGGGCCGGTGGCCAGGGTCATGCGCACCTCGACCGGGCCGGCCTCGATCGTCCGGATGAATGCGCGGGCGTCCAGCGCCTTATCGCCGGTCGGGCGATGGCGCACGATGGGCGCCTCGGTGCGAGCCATGAGGCGCGCGACGCGGTCGGGGAGGTCCGGACAGGGCCCCTGGAGCCGGGCAATGTACACGACGGCCTGCGGCCGCGCCTTATCGGCGGGACGGACGAGATCTAGCGAGGCGACCTCGATGCCGCACGGAACCTGCCGGCGAAGCGCTTCCAGCGCAACGTCAGGATTGACCCAGTCGGCCAGTTCGAACTCCAGGAGTTCGGCCTCTGAGGCAATTCCGACGCTCCGGGGCTCCACGAGCGACATTCGCGGCCGCGGGTTGAACCCCTCGCTCATCCGGAGGGGCAACTTCGCCCGCCTTAGCGCCCGTTCCCACAGACGCATCGTGTCGTGATGGCTCAGGAAGCGCTTATCACCTCCCACGTGAAACCAAAGCCTGAGACGCTGACGAAACAATAGTCCTCCACTCTTCTGATGCCGGCGGCGAAACAACGTTGCGTCAACTTTAATTATGTGGGTGCCACGGCTGCGCAGTTCGCAGCCGTGCGTCCCCGTTGCCGACCACGGTCGCCTAGGCGACCGCGGCACCCACAGATTCAGTCCTGACAGGCTACTAGGCCCCCAGTTGGGTCTGACCCGGCATGGCGACGGGGTCGACGGGGTGCGGCCCGAAGGCCACTTTCTCCGGAAACAGGTTCAGTTTCGAGGCGTTCATGACCCAATCGTATTTGATCTCGCGGCCGGTGTAGGCGGCCATGCGGCCCATGACGGCCGTCAGGGAACTCTCGGCGACGCGTTTGCCATCGTTCAGAATGTTGCCGGAGCGGATGCTCGCGATGAGGTCCATGTGCTCCTGGACGCTGGGGTCACGGCGGTCGCCCTCGAACTTCCAGGGATTCTTGCCGCTGATGGTCCCGCTGTAGAGGTTGCAAACGCCGTCCGTGCCGACAATGCGGTCGGTGATGAATCGCATGGCAGCCTTGCCGCCGAACTGGGCGCAGTAACTGGCGACGCGGGCGCCGCCGGGGTACTCGTACTCGACGGCAAAGTGGTCGTAGATGTTGCCCCACTTCGGCGCGGTGCGGACCTGGCGGCCGCCGACGGCGACGCACTTGACGGGCGGTCCGCCGAAGGCCCAGTTCATCAGGTCGATGTCGTGGACGTGCTGCTCCACGATGTGGTCGCCGGAGAGCCACGTGTAGTAGTACCAGTTGCGGCACTGGTTCTCCATCTCGGACCACTCGGGCTTGGGCTGGTGGTACCAGAGCGGGGTGGCGAGGAAGTAGCACTGGCCGCCGATAAGCGTGCCGAGTTGGCCGTCAAGGGTGCGTCTCATGCTCTCGACGTAGAGGGCGTCGTGGCGGAACTGCGTGCCGGCGAGGATCACCAGTTTCTTCTGTGCCGCCAGTTCCGAGGTGGCGATGACCGACCGCGCCCCGACCGGGTCGACGCAGACGGGCTTCTCGCAGAAGATGTGCTTGCCGGCCTCGACGGCAAGTTTCAAGTGCGACGGGCGGAAGCCCGGCGGCTCGCACAGGAGGACCAGGTCGATGCCCGAGGCCAGAAGTTTTTCGCAGTTGTCGAAGCCCGTGAAGCACCGCTCGTCGGTCACCTGCATCTTCTCGCCCAGGGCCTTCTGGAGATTTGCGCGGACCGGGTCGATGCGGTCCTTGAAGAGGTCCGCCATGGCCCACAGGACGACGCCGGGCGTCGAGTTGACGCAGTTCGTGGCGTCCACCGTGCCGCGCCCGCCGCAACCGACGAGGCCGATCTTGACCGTATCGGACCCTGCGGCATAGGCGACGCGCGGCAGAATGCTCGCTGCGGCGAGGCCCGCGCCGGCGGCGGCCGAGACCTTCAGGAAGTCGCGGCCGGACGGATCGGGCGAGGCGGAAGGATGTTGAGAGTTCGGCATAATCCGCTCCTTTTAGATCAGGTTAGTCTTGCCCGGCATGGCGACTTCGTCGGCCGTGTAGGGGCCGAACGCGAGTTTCTCGGGTCCCAGGCGGAGTTTCGACACCTTGGTGGCCCAGTCCCACTTGATCTCGCGGCCGGTGTAGGTGCACATGCGGCCGAGGACGGCGGCCATGCACGAATCGGCAACCTGCTGGCCCTCGTTCCAGTGCTTGTCCTTGCCCGTGATGCTGTTGAGGCAGTCGATGTGCTCCTGGACGTAGTGGTCCATTTCACCGCCCTTGAACTCCCAGATTTTCTCGCCGGAGATGGTGCTGATCTGGCCGCTGCAGTTCGATGTGCCCTTTTCGCCGATGACGCGTTCGGAGACGCGGCCGGCGCCCTTGGGCCAGTGCGAGCAGTAACTGGCGCATTTGACGCCACCCGGGAACACGTACTCGACGGCATGGTGATCGAAGATGTTGCCGGGCTCGGGGCGCACCTGGCGGCCGCCGATGCCGACGGCGCTTTCCGGCGGGCCGCCGAACGCCCAGAGCATGATGTCGAGGTTGTGGACGTGCTGCTCGACGATGTGGTCGCCGCAGGTCCAAGACCAGGCGAACCAGTTGAGGACCTGCCACTCGACGTCGGACATGCCCTGGCCGCGAGGCCGGTTGTGGGTGACGGGGCCGCCCATCCAGTAGAACTGGCCGCCCATGAGTTTGCCGAGAGCGCCCTTCTTGAGTTGCTCGATGGTTTCCTGGTAGCACTTGGAGTGGCGGCGCTGCGTGCCGGCGACGACGGTCAACTTCTGCTGGTCGGCCGCAGCCGCGGCGGCGCTGACGATGCGGTAGCCGTGCGGGTCGACGCAGACGGGCTTTTCCATGAAAACGTGCTTGCCGGCCTTGATGGCGGCGTCAAAGTGCATCGGGCGGAAGCCCGGAGGGGCGGCCGTGACGATCAGGTCCACGCCGGCGGCGATGACCTTGTCGCCGTTGTCGAAACCGCCGAAGCACGTCGCCTCGGTGGCGGCGACCTTGCCGCCATGTTTTTTGTCTCTCTTCAGGCCTTCCATGGCCCCCTTGGCCCTGTCCTGCCACAGGTCACCGAACGCCACGACCTTGATGTTGGTCTTGGTGATGTCCGCGGCCTCGCAGCACTGGGCGATGGCGCCTTTGCCGCGACCACCGCAGCCGATAAGGCCGACCTTGATCGTGTCTGAGCCTGCGGCGTAAACGTAATGTGCGCCGACGCCGGCCAGGGCCGCGGTGGCCGCAACGGCCGCGGAACCTTTCAGGAAGTCTCTGCGTGACACCTGCTTCTTGTCGCTTTCCATCTGTAAGCCCTTTCTATGGATTGGCGCTGCGCACCGTGTCGCAACGTGAACTAACGAACAACACGCGCCCATCAAGATGGGCGGCTAACCAAACGGCAACGGCTAAATGTTCGCTTCAGCCCATTGGGCTTTTAAGAACGCGAAGGACTTCGGGATCTCGACCATCGGGTCGCTCGGGTGCTTCTTGTCGCCAGTGGTGTTGCATTCCAGGCTGCAATAGTCCTGGTAACCGATTTTCTTGAGGCCGCGGAAGCCGGCGACGAAACCGCGTTCCGGCTTATCGGGTTCCCTCATGTGGTCTTGGCCGGGCAGCCAGCGGATGCGGCCGGCCAGGTGGATGTGATGCAGCATGCCGTCGGCGGTGATGAAAGCCTGCTCGTCGTCCTTCTCTTCCTTGCACATGTGGTAGAAGTCGCCCATGAGGCAGATGCCGGGGCTCTTGGAGGCCTTGCAGATTTCGACGGCCTGTTCCAGGCGATTCATGAACCGCGCTTCGCCCTTGTTCAGGGGCTCCAAAAGGATCCGCGTGCCCAACTTGACGGCGTACTCGCCGACGGTGGGCAGGAGGTCGGCCAGGGCCTTGAGGCCGTCGTCCCAGTTCAACTGCGGATGGTTGTTGAAGGCGGGGACGAGGATGGCGCCCGTGCTGCCGGCCTCGCCGGCGCCCTCAAGGGCTTTCTTGAGTTTTTCGGCGCCTTCCTTGCGATTGGCCTCGTCGGGGTCGATCAGCGGGTAGTAGCCGCAGCACAGGGCCGCCACGCCGACGCCCGTGCCGGCCAGTTCTTGCCTGATCTGCTTGCCGCGCTCGGCGCTCAGGCCCCCGAACTCCAGGCCGCAGCCGCCGAACTTCAGGATGTTCTCGACCTTCTCCTTGAGGCTCTTGCCGGGAACCAGGCTTTCCTGGCTGCACAGTTTCAGGACGGCTTGGCTCTTTGGCGCATCGGCAGCCTTGAGGAGCCGCCCGCTTGCGCCCAGGCCGGCCACGGCGCTGGCAGCCACGATGGAGGTCTTCAGGAATTCGCGGCGGTCCATTCTGGTGCTCCTTTTCGGAACGGTTCAGAGTGCCTCATTCGAACGATTCAGCGTGCGTAAGTCAAGCAATGAAAGCCTACGCGAACATCTCGGGCAGGAGCCGCCTGGCGATCTCGCCCAGATACGCATCGACCTCCCGATCCGAATCGAACTGGAACACCCGGTCGCAGACCTCGCGGGCCTGGTCCATAGTAATGCTACGGATCACCTTCTTAATCTCCAGCAGGGTGGCCGGAGATACGCTGAAAACCTGAACCCCCAGCCCCAGCAGGACCGGCGTATAAATGGGTTCGCCGGCCATTTCGCCGCACACGGCGAGGTCGACGCCGGATTCCCCGGCTGCCTCAGCCACCGTCCGGATCAGCCGCAGCACGGCCGGATGCCCGGGCGTGTACATGGTGGCCACGCGCTCGTTGGAGCGGTCCACGGCCAGGGTGTACTGAACGAGGTCGTTGGTGCCGATGCTGAAGAAATCGCATTCCTTGGCGAAGTGTCGGGCCATGATGGCGGCGCTGGGGACCTCGATCATGATGCCCACCTTCATGTCGGGATCGAACAGGACGCCTTCCTCCTCCAGGTCCTCGCGGACGTCGTTGAGGAGCATCTTGGCCTGCCGCAATTCCTTGAGGTTCGTCACCAGCGGGAACATGGCGCGCGTGGGCCCCAGGGCGCTGGCCCTCAGGATGGCCCGCAGTTGGGTCTTGAAGAGGCCGATGTGCTGGAGGCTGAAGCGTATGCTGCGGCAGCCCAGGAACGGGTTGCGCTCGTCGTAGTCGCCCGAGAGGTGCGTGAACTTGTCGGCGCCAAGGTCGCATGTGCGGATGGTGATGGGTCGGCCCTTGAGGAGGTCGATCGCCTCGGCGTAGGCCTGGAAGTGGTCTTCCTCGGTCGGGTCGCAGTCGCGGTCCAGGTAGAGAAACTCGGTGCGGTAAAGGCCGATGCCGCTGGCCCCGCGGGCGAGGCAGGTCTCGACGTCGTGGGGGAACTCCATGTTGCCCCAGAGTTTGACCTCGTGGCCGTCCAGGGTGACCGCCGGGAGGTCGCGGAGGTCGCCGAGTGCCTTCTCCATGCGGCGGTAGCGTTCGTCGGCCACGCGGAAGCGGTTGATCGAGGCCTCGTCGGGGTTGATGATCACCAGGCCGCGGTTGCCGTCGACGATGACGGAGTCGCCGCCGGAGACGTCGGCCGTGATGTTCTTCAGGCCCACCACCGCCGGGATGCCCATAGCGCGGGCGACGATGGCGGTGTGGCTGGTGCGGCCGCCGCTGTCGGTGGCGAAGGCGAGGATCTTGGAGCGGTCCAGGCTGGCCGTCTGGCTGGGCGTCAGGTCGTGGCTGATGATGATGGCCGGCTCGGTGAGCGTGCCGAGGCTCTCGCGTTTGGCGCCGATCAAGTTGCGGAGGAGCCGCTTCTCGACGTCGTAAACGTCGCTGACGCGCTCCGACATGTACCGGTTGGGGAGGCTGAGGAACTTCTTGGCGTAGCCCCTGAGGACGGTGGAGACGGCGTACTCGGGGGCGTAATGCTCGCGCTGGATGAGTTCGCGGATTTCCTGGGAAACGTGGGGGTCGGTCAGCAGGGCGTCCTGGACGTCGAAGATGGCGCCCAGTTTTTCGCCGATGTCGGTGGCGATGCGCTGGCGGAGGCCCCGCAGTTCGCCCAACGCGCGCTCGACGGCGCCCTGGAACCGCGCGAGTTCGGCTTCGACTTCCCGGGGTTCGATGTTGCGGCGGGGAATACGGAACTGTTCGCTGTCCAACACGATCGCCGGCGCGATCGCCAGGCCCGGCGAAACCGCAATGCCTTTGCGTATTTCCATCCGAAACCGTCAGCGTTTCCTGCTGGCATTCTCGTCAAAATGTTTAACGGCGTCGACCAGGGCCAGGAGGCACTCCTCGGCGTCCTCGCCCTCGGCTTCGATCCGCAACGTTGTTCCCTGCTCGGCATCCAGCAGCATCATCTCCATGATGCTCTTGCCGTTGACCCGTTTGTCGTTCTTAAGGACCGTCACGCGGCTTACGAAGCGGTTGGCCGCCTCGACGAACTGCGTCGCCGGCCGCGCGTGCAGCCCTTGCCGATTGACGATCTGTACTTCTTGAGAGGCCACGAGTCGGTCCTTCTATTTATTCGTCGGGACGCCCCGGGCGTCATCCCAATTCCTCGTCGGCCTCGCGCAGCAGATCCAGCAACTCCTCCCTGGTCGTCGCCTGGCACATGAAACGCCGCAGGTTGTCGTTCTTGATGCTGCGGAAGATGTGTTCCATGGCCTTCAAGTGCTCCTCGGGCTTCTCGGAGTTCGACAAGAGCAGAAAGAACAGGTGAACCGGCTGACCGTCGAGCGCGGCAAACTCGACGCCTGCGGCGCTGCGGCCGACGGCGCCTATTATGCTGTTTACGCCTTCCTGCTTGGCGTGCGGAATGGCCACGCCGTTGCCGAAACCGGTCGTGCCCTTTTTCTCGCGCCTCAAGACGGCGTCAACGACCTTTCGCCGTTCGGAGGCCGGCAGGGCTTTCGCCTTGACCAGCGCCCCCATCATTTCGTCGATCGCCTCTCGGGCGGTCTCGGCCTTCAGGGCCTGGATCACGGCGTCACGGTGGATAAAATCCATTAGATGCATCGGCAGCAGTTCCTCGCCCCCTTATGTTCGCGTGGGCTGGTGAGGGTTCGGCCCTCGGCCTTTCCGGTTCCGGGTACGGTCTTTATGCTCCACCAACTGGCGTTCCACCCGGTCGGCGGTCTGGTCGATGGCGGTCCTCAAATCCGGCCCGTAGGTGCTTGCCACCAGGTCATGCACGTGCTCCAGATCGACAATGATCTCGCAGCCGAAACCCGCTCCGGTCTGATCCAGCAGGACCCTGATGGCCTGGATCTTGTCGTAGAACTTCGCGAGGTGCTCGGCTTTCTTCTCGGCATACGCCTTCATCTCCGGCGAAACCGACGTGTGACGAACGGTCACTTCGATCTGCAATCGCCACCTCCCACCTGAATCGGGACCCGGATTAGACACTCTCCCCACACCACGTTCCCTGGAGTGTACCACCCCAAAGCGTACTAAGTCAATGATTTCCGAACCTCGCCACGCGGTTGACCGGCCCGCGGGGATGTGCTATGTTTAATACTGGCGGGTGAAGCACCGTCTCCAGCGGAGGACACGACCATGAAGGATTCCGTGAACAAGGCCCAGACCGTCCTGAAGAGCGTTCTGCGGGAGTTCGAGCCGACCAAGGGGCATTTCGTCGCCGGGACGCGCGAGTTCCTCCTGGTCCTCCGGAGCGTCGTCGACGCCCAGATCGCCCTCCTGGACCGCGCGACGGGCAGGGAAGGCAAGTCTGACGAGCAGGGCGGGGCATGACCCCGGCGCCGGCCCGAAGCACCTGATCTTATGCGTTTCCGGGGCGGACACGCCGCACCGAAAGGAGTGGTCCCTCATGCGTACGGCTGCATGGATCTTTTCGGCGGCGGTTGCCGTGGCTCTTGTCGTTTGCGGGGCGGCGGCCGCCGTCCGCAGGCCGTCCCTGTACGAGGACGGCTTGTACCGGTTCTCCATCGAGCCGCCCGCCTTTCCGCCTGCGGAAAAAGGCGCAAGCGCCGTTCCTGTCATCATGGCGGCTCCGCCCGAGGGCGGCTTCAACAGCAACGTCAGCGTGGCCGTCCAGCAGGTTGCCATGACGCGCGACGCCTACCGCGCCCTGATGCTCGGGCAGTTCAAGCAGTCGGGCTTCAGGATCAACTCGCAGCGCGACACCACGGTCAGCAGCCGCGATGCGGTCGTCTGGGACTACGAGGGCATCCAGGGCGGCCGGGAACTCCGGTGGCTGGCCATGGTCGTTGTGGACGCCGACCGCGTTTATCTGATTACCTGCACGAGCCCCAAGGAAGCCTTCCCGAAGTACGAGAAGGAATTCCATGCCTGCCTGAACAGTTTCCGGCTGAAGTGATGCGTGGTGCGTTGTGCCCGCCGCCCAATATGCAGGGTGGTCGACGCCGAGAGTTCCCTGCTGGACCGCGTTATGAAGGAGAAAGACAAGCCCGACGATCAGGGCGGGGCGTAATGCCGTAGCCGTGCCACCCTGCGTGCATATCAAGACATCCGGCCGTTCGGGCGCCGCCGCTTGGGCGAGCGTCGACGGCCTGCACCGAAAGGAGAGGTTCCTTATGCGCACCACAACTTGGGTTGTTTTCGTTGCGGCAACGGGTGTGTTTCTGGCGTGTACAGTGGTGGCCGCTGTGCGCGGCCCCTCAGTCTACCAGGACAGCGTCTACGGGTTCTCGATCAACGCCCCCGCTTTCCCGGCCGCAGGCAAAGGTGCCAATGTAGTCCCCGTTGTCATGATGGCCCCGGCGGATGAAGGCTTCAGCAGCAATGTCAATGTGTCCGTCCAGACGGTCGCCGTTTCTCGCGACGCTTATCGCGACCTGTCGACGGCTCAGTTCAAACAGGCGGGCTGGAAGGTCAACGCGCAGCGCAACGCTACGGTCAGCGGCAAAGATGCGATCTTCTGGGATTATGAGGGAACGCAGGGCGGCCGGGAACTCCGCTGGCTGGCCATGGCCGTCGTGGACACCGACCGCGTTTATCTGATTACCTGCACGAGCCCCAAGGAAGCATTCCCGAAGTACGAGAAGGAATTCCAGGCCTGCCTGAACAGTTTCCGGCTGAAGTGATGCGTGGGGCGTTGTGCCCGCCGCGCGGGGCTACCAGTCCTTCAACCTTGTTTATGTGGGTGCCACGGCTGCGGCGGTTGCAGCCGTGCTTTCCTGCCGACGATCACGGCTGCAAACGGCGCAGCCGTGGCACCCACAGATTCAATTGTGACGGGCTACTACATAAGAGCGCGGCGATGCACCGCAGCGCTTACCGGCCGCGTTTCGTCACCGCCGCCAGGATCCGATCGGCCAGTTCCTTTTTCGTGACGCCATCGAGGCGCTCGCATTCGCCGCGCGACGTGATGAGCAGTGCGTCCTGGCGGTCGGCGTCGATGGCCTCCGGGCCGTTGGCGACCACGAGGTCCAGTTGCTTGACCTGGAGTTTGTCGCGGGCCCGGCGCTCTAGGTCTTCCGTTTCGAGGCAGAAACCCACCAGAATCTGTCTTCGCCGGCGCTTGCTCATGGCCAGGAGGATGTCGGCCGTGCGCTCCAGTTCCAGGGTGATATGGCCCTCGGTCTTCTTGATCTTGCGCTCTTCGCGGCAGATGGGGCGGTAGTCGCAGACGGCCGCCGCCGAGATGAACACGTCACATCCGTCGAAGCGGGCCAGGACCGCCTCGAACATGTCGGCCGCGCTGGTGACGCGCACCAGTTCGTCGACCTCGGGCGGCTCAGCCGTGACGGGCCCGAGGATGAGGGCGACCTCGTGGCCGGCGGCCTTGGCGGCGGCGGCCAGCGCGCAGCCCATCCGGCCGCTGGAGGCGTTCGAAAGATAACGCACGGGGTCGAGGTACTCGCGGGTGGGACCGGCGGTGATGAGCAGGCGCATGGGTGGCCTCTGCAATAAAGTGTGCACGGGACCGGCGCGGGTCGGTGGCGGTTGCTGCGCGGCGGGTCTCCCGACCCGCCGCGCCAGGTGCCCGTTAGGCGCGGTGGGTCAGGAGACCCACCGCGCAAAACCCTTACTCAGTCCCCTGTAATCTGGCATAGCCGGCGGTACCCAAGGCCGTCAGGCCTTCGCGCGGCCGCCCATGATCTTGAACAGTTCGTTGAGGATGTCGTCCGGCTCGGCCATGCGGCCCTTGCCGGTCACGCCGCAGGCCAGCCGCCCTTCCTCCGGGCCCACGAAGCAGACGCCTCGCGAGCCGAGCGTGGCCACGTTGGCCTGGACGGCGGGGTGGTTCCACATGCGAACGTTCATGGCCGGGGCCATGAGTACCGGGACGGTCACGCCCAGCAGGACGGTCAGGAGGAAGTCGTCGGCGATGCCGTGGGCGAACTTACCGATGATATTGGCGGTCGCCGGGGCCACAACCACGATTTCCGCCCGGTCCGCCAGGGCCACGTGGTCCGAATGGTAGACCTCTGGCGTGGCGAACATGTCGGCGTAGACCGGCCGGCCCGTCAGGGCCTGGAAGGTCAGGGGGCCGACGAATCGCGTGGCGGCCTCGGTCATGACGACGCTGACGGCCGCCTCGGCCTGGACGAGGCGCGAGACGAGGGCGGCGGTCTTGTAAGCCGCGATGCCGCCGGTCACGCCGACCAGGATCTCCCGGCCCTTGAGCGTTTCGATAATGGGTTTTACCGCCATGCGGGCACCTTGCGGTGGCAACGCGGTCGCCAAGTCAAAGACTCGCCTGGGCGGGGCGACCGGCTAAACGGCGATGGGCATCGGCCGCCGAACTCCGCCGCCGCGGCGACGGCGGGCCCCCGTCAATCTTCCTTCTCTTCCTCTTTCTCCTGCGGGGCGGCCTTCGGGGTCGCGCGTATCCGCTCGGGCAGTTCCAGGGTGACCTTGCCCTCCAGGATCTCCTGGATGACGGCCTCCATGAGGGTCTTGCCGCCGCGCGCCACCCGCCGGGGGGCCCCGTAGGTGACGTCGACCAGGCGTTTCTGGACGAGGGCGGCCAGTTTGAACCGTCCGCCGACCCGGTTGACCACTTCATCGCTCTTAAGTGCTTCGATCACGCTTGATTCCTCCGCGTTAGTATGATAGAGACCACTTCGTCAATGGTTTTCGCCAGTTGGTCGTTGACGACCTCGGCGTCGTAGCAGCCGGCCTCGCGGGCCATCCGGACTTCTTCCTGGGCCTTGTCGAACCGGGTCTCGATGTCCGGCGGCGACTCCGTGCCGCGACACGACAGCCGCTCGCGCAACGTCCGGTCGTCGGGCGGCAGCAGGAGGATCGCCAGGGCCTCCGGGAACTTCTTCTTGATCTGGATGCCGCCCTGAACGTCGATCTCCAACAGAAGCATTCTACCCGATTTCCTCGCCCGTTCCAACTCTTCAATCGGCGTGCCGTAGCAGTGGCCGAATACTTCGGCCCACTCGACAAAGCGGTTCTCGGCCAGGCGCTGCTGAAATTCCTGCGGCGACAGGAAGTAATAATCCACGCCGTCGGCCTCGCCCCGCCTGGGCGGACGCGTCGTCGCGCTGGTGCTGACGAGCAAATCCAGCCGCTCGGGCAGCGCGCGGGCGACGGTGGTCTTGCCCGCGCCGCTCGGGCCGCTGATGATGACCAGGTTGCGGCTGGTGCACGAGGGCGCCTTGGGGGCCGAAGGGCCGATCGTGTCCGACTCGTGCATCCCGGCGCCTCCAATGTCCAAGGTCATTCCACGTTCATGGATTGCTCGCGCAGGCGGTCGACGCCCACCTTGACGCCCACGACCAGGCGCGAGATGTCCGAATCGGCGGACTTTGAGCCGATCGTGTTGACTTCGCGGTACATCTCCTGCGTCAGGAACTCCAGTTTGCGTCCCGCCGGGCCAGACTCGACCAGCAGTTCGCGGTACTGGGAGACGTGGCTCTTGAGGCGGGCGATCTCCTCGTTGATGTCGCTGCGCTCGGCGGCAAAGGCGACCTCGCGGGCCAGAGCCTGGTCGTCAATCGCGATCTCCACGCCCTCCAGCAGATCCTTGACGCGCTGGCGCAGACGGTCGCGATACTCGTTGGTGACAAAGGGCACGCGGCCCTCGATGGCAGCGATCAGCCGCTCCATTTCGGTCAGCGCCGCGCGCATGTCGCCGGCGGTGGCCTGGCCCTCAGTGTCGCGCATGGCGTTCAGGCGCCCGACCGCCTCGCGGACGACCGCTTCGATCCGGCCGGGGAGGTTCTCCAGGCCCGTCAGGAGCACGTCCTCGCTGCCGACCACGCCGGGCAGGTTGAGGACGAACCCCAGGAGGGCGTCGTAGTAATGCGTGTTCTTCTGGCTCCATGCGGCCGCGAACCCCTCAAGGTCCTTCATGTAGGCCTCGAGAATGTCCTTGTTGACCGGGACGCGGGCCCCGCCGCCGCGAGGCCCGACCGTCAGGCCCAGGCTGATCGTGCCGCGCGTTATGCTCTCGCGCAGGATCTTGTCGATCGTGACCTCAACCGCCCCCAGGCCCTCCGGCAGATGCAGGACGGACTTGAAGAAACGGTTGTTCACGGTCCGGATTTCGACGGCGATCCGGACGTCCTGGTCCGCCCGCTCTGCGGCGCCGTAACCGGTCATACTTCGGATCATGGTTTCTTTCCTGTTCGGCCGGGGCTTACGAGGGGCTGGCCGGCGCGGCACATGGGGCATTCTTCGGCCGGATAGGCCGGCACGTCGATCTTCAGCAGGGACGTCAGCCGCAGCCCCAGGCCGGCGTCGCGGCCGCTGGTGCGGTCGACCAGCGAGGCCACGGCAACGACCTGGCCGCCGGCGGCCGTCACGAGGTCTCGCACCTCCAGCAGGCTTCCGCCCGTGGTGACGACGTCTTCGCACAAGAGGATGCGCTCGCCCGGCCGGACGGCAAAGCCGCGGCGCAGCGTCATCTTGCCGTCCTGGCGCTCGGCGTAGATCGTGCGGACGCCCAGGGCCCGCGCCAGTTCATAGGCCACCAGGATGCCGCCGATGGCCGGCCCGACGACGCACTCGATGCGGTTGGCATCCAGCGCGCGGGCCAGTTGGGCGCACAGGCGTTCCGCCAGGGCGGGGTTTTGCATGACCTGGGCGCACTGGAGGTACTTGGGGCTATGCAGGCCGCTCGTCAGGAGGAAGTGGCCCTCCAGCAGCGCCCCTGCCTCGCGGAAGTCCTTCAGGACGGCCGGGTTTTCGTTTGCCACAGGTGGCTCCGTGTTGTCGATTACGTCGCCGTGTGCGGCGACGGCTAAACGTTCGTTGCCGTGTGCGGTAAGCGCTGGTCGCCGTCGCGCCGGCGAGGCAGTGTTACTTCTCGGCCGGCGCGGGGGCCTCGGGCGCGGGGGCGGCCGGCGCGGGGGCGGCCGGCGCGGGCGCTTCCGGCGGCGGAACCGGAGGCCCGGCCTGCCTATCGGCTTTCATCGTATAAGCCGTGATGATCGCCAGCAGGAAGAAAATGCCGCCCAGGACGGCGGTGGCCTTGATGAAGATGTCGGCCGTCTTGGTGCCGAAGGCGCTGGACCCGCCGGCGCCGCCGAACGCACCGGCCAGGCCGCCGCCGCGGCCGCGCTGGATAAGCACGAGCAGCGACAGGATCACCGCCGTCAACAGGAACAGGACCATAAAAATCGTTTCGAGCATGGTGTGATGCACCTTTCATTGCTATCGTCGCCGTACGCGGCGACGGCTAAACATTACAGCCCCTTGGCCCGCGCGCTCTCGGTAATGATCTTCGAGAAGCCGTCGGCCTTCAGACTCGCTCCGCCCACCAGTGATCCGTCGATGTCGGGCTGCAACATCTGCTCGTAGACAGTGTCGGGCGTGACGCTTCCGCCGTAGATAATGCGCACCGATTCCGCCGGAGTCGAGGCGGCCAGGCTGTCTTTCAGGGGCGGCAAGATCGGGTATATTTCCCGGAGCAATTCGCGGATGAACGCATGCACTTCCTGGGCGTCATGCGGCAACGCACGTCGGCCTGTTCCGATGGCCCACACGGGCTCGTAGGCGATGACGGCCTGGCAGGCGTGATCGACCGGGAGGTCCTTCAGTGCGCTGATGACTTGCCGTTTCACGACCGCCATTGTCTGGTTGGCCTCCCGCTCTTTCAGCGTTTCCCCGACGCACAGGATCGGGCGCAGGCTGAACGTGAAGACCGCGCGGAGTTTCTTGGCGATCAGTTCGTCTGATTCGCAGAACTCCCGGCGCCGCTCGCTGTGGCCCAGGATAACGTAAGTGCAGCCGAGTTCCTTGAGCATCGGGCCGGCCACTTCGCCGGTAAACGCGCCGTTGGCCTCAAAGTGCATGTTCTGGCCGCCGACGACCAGCGCCGAGCCTTTGACGGCCCCGAGGACCGCCTCCAGGTAGCAGGCGGGCGGGCAAACGCCGACCTCCACGCCGCGCACCTCGCCGGCCGTCTTGGCGGCGCCCTGGGCCAGGGCGATCGCGCCCTTGCGGTCCATGTTCATTTTCCAGTTGCCGCAGACGTAAGGCTTACGCATTGCTCGCAATCTCCTTGTTTCGCTGCACGATCCGGCCCATCACGCGCTCGCCTTTGGCTTGCGGCTAAGCGCTGCCTTATCCGTGCCGGTTCCCGGTTCCCAGTTCCCGGTTCCCGCCGTTACTTTGGTTTATGCAGTTGGCGTCCGACCGCGGTGGCGATCAGGGCCAGTTCTTTCATCATCGCGGCGAACGCGTCGGGGACGAGTTGCTGCGGTCCGTCGCTCATCGCCTTGTCGGGATGCGGATGCACTTCAACCATGATGCCCTGGGCGCCGGCCGCAACGGCCGCCAGCGCCATGGGGACCACGAGTTCCCGCCGCCCGGTCGCATGGCTCGGGTCGACGAAGATCGGCAGATGACAAACGCCCTGGATGTTCGGCACGGCCGAGAGGTCCAGCGTGTAGCGGGTCGAGTGGTCGAAACTGCGTATGCCGCGCTCGCACAGGATGATCTGGCGGTTGCCTTCCGCCAGAATGTACTCGGCCGACAT
>JAPLMO010000242.1 GCA_026386995.1 Planctomycetota bacterium
GAGAAAGGGCGGCAGTCCAGCGCCTGCCGCCCTTTACCCGTGAGCAAGAGATTACTTCCTGCGACTTCTCCGCAGAAACGCCGCCCCGCCCAGGGCCAGCAGTGACAGCGTCGCCGGCTCGGGCACGACGCCGACCGCGCCGGTGGAGTACAGGTTCGACGTATCCCACGAAAGGCCGCCGCCGAGGGCGGGCAGGTTGACCGCATCAAACTCGCCCGCCAGCGCGCCCCAGTCGAAGAGGTCGAAGGCGTCGCCCGCATGCGGCACGAAGCCGTAGATGAGGGCCACGTTGAGCGTGCCGCCGAGTCCGAGATTGCCCGCCATGTCCAGCACGTCGTACTGGCCGCCCGGCGTGCGGCCGCCCAGTTCCATGAGGATCGCCCCCGCGGCCAGCACGAGGTTGCCGCCGAACTCAATCTCCGCGGGGCTACCGCCGGGGCTGTAACCGCCCAGGAAGACCACCGTGCCGGCGCCAGGGAAACTGCCGCTGCCATTGACGAAATCGTAGAAGGTGCTCGTGCATCCGGCCTGGGTGGCCCAGGGGCCGTCGTTGTGAACGGTGCCGAAGACATCCATGTTGCCGCCACCCACGCCGACCGTCTTACCGGGCGAGTTCGTGAGGCCGCCGGTGCGCAGCGTGCCGCGGCCCGTGATGCTTCCGGCGTTGACGAGCGGGTGATTGTTGTTGTCCAGCGTGCCGCCCGTCAGAGCGACGCTGCCACTGTTGGCGGCCAGGCCCTGCGTGAAGAAGACGGTGGTGTCGGTAGGGATCTCGATGCGGCCGGCGGCGGCGTGGGTCGTCCCGGCACCAGCGACGGTCAACTGGCCACCTTCGGCCCTCAGGATGCCGCTGTTGGCCACAGTGCTGGCAAGGCGGCCCTTGCCGCGAATCGTACCGGAGTTCGCGATCGCTCCGCTGGAGAGCGTGGCGGCATCGCCCTTGAGGAGGATCGTCCCGGAGTTGGCGAAGGGGGTGCCGACGGAGAGGGTCGCGGCGTTCTCGACCCAGATTTCGCCGCCGCCCGTGTTCCCTCCCGCAAGCGAAGAGATCACCAGGGGCGTCGTGCTGGAGGCATGGATGAGGCCGCCGCTATTGGTGACCGTGGCCGTGACGCCGCCCGCCCCTTCGAGGATGCCGCCGAAGCCGTTTGAGAGGGTGGCGGCCGTGAGCGCCCCGCGATTGAGCGTCACCGAGCCGGTGTTGGTAAAGTCGCCGGCCACGCGTAGGTTCTGCGTGGCGTTGATGGTGATGGCCCCGGCGTTCGCGGCCGCGCCGCTGACCGACAAGAGGCTCGCCAGCCCCAACGTGCCGTTGTTGAAGAAGTCGGTGGCAACCGTGCCCTTGGCGGTCATCGATCCGCCGAAGTCGTTGGTGACGGGGCCGGGACCGCTCAAGACGCCGCCGTCGAGGGTCAGCGTCCCGGCATTCAGCAGGCCCAGGCCCCCGAAGGAAAGCGTGCGGCCGAGGGGAACGGAGAGCGACGTGTAGTTCTCCATGCCGTCGCCGGCGGTGAAGTCGGTCGAGAAGTTGGCCGTGCCCATGTTGATGAGCCGGCCTGTGAAGGTGCCGCCGGTGTAGTTGAACGTGCCGCGGTTCTCCAGGCTTCCTTCGACCGTACCGCCCACTTGGTTGAAGGTGGCGGCCGAGAACGTGCCGCCGGTCTGGCGGAACGTGCCTCCGGCCGAGAGGTTCACGGTGGCGGCGGTCAGCCGCCCCCCCTCGAGCGAGAAAATGCCGCCGGCCCCGGTGGGACTGATGGCAAGCGTGCCCGTGACCGTGTGGGTTCCCCCCGTCTGCGTAAACGTGCCTGCCGCAAAGGCGGCCACGGTCTCGTTGACGGCGGCCAGGACGCCCGTGCCGCCGAGGGTGTACGTGCCGGCGTACCAGCGGCCGACCTGGAGGGTTGCGACGGTGTTCGTTCCGCCTGTCTGGCTGAACGTGCCCGTGCCGCCGCTGCCGAGCACCGAGGCGCAACTCGGTGGTCACCGTGTGGACGCCGCCTGACTGGTTGAACACGCTGTTGCCCCCGGTGCCGATGTTCTCCACGTTGGCGGTCAGGGAGCCGTCCGACAGGTTGTAGGTGGTGCCGGACATGAACAGTTCCAGATAGGCGGCGACCGTGGCCGTGCCGCCCGTCTGGTTGAACGTTCCGGTTCCTCCGCTGCCCACGACCAGGCCGTTGACGGCCAAGGTGGCATTGCCGCCGAGGTTGTAGGTGCCGGCGCCGTTCCAGGACCCCACGACGAGCCATCCCACCGTGGCGCTGGCCGAGCCGGAATGCGTGGCCGTGGCGCCGTTGCTTACGCCCAGTTGATTCTGGGCGAGGCCGGTGATGTTGCCGCCGCTGAGGAGGATGTCGCCGCTCAGGAGATCGGCCACGTTGAAGTTGAAGCCCATCTCGATCACTCCGTTGTCAATATGGAGAAGAGGCGTGTCGACCGTGCCGCCGAACCACTCGAAGCGTCCGGCCGTCGAGAGGACGTTGCCCACCTGGATTTCGGGAACGGCGAGCGTCCCGCCCTCCATTCGGTAGGTTCCCTGGCCTGTCCCGCCGTAGCCGACGTGCAGTTTGGTCTGCAAGTCGGCCGTGCCGCCCGTCTGGTTGAACCAGCCGCTGGAAGCGTAGCCGACGTAGACGTTTGGCGCGTACAAGTGACCGGTTCCGCCGAGGTTGTACGTGCCCCCGCCGCCGGCGACGGCGCTGATGTAGATGTCACCCAGAAAAGTGACCGTGCCGCCGGTCTGGTTGAAGGTTCCCGTGCCGCCGTTGCCGACCCTGATGGCGGCGGCGTCGAGGATGCCCGTGCCGCTCAGGTCATACGTGCCGCTTCCCGATCCGTTGCCGATGTCGAGGGCGGTAAAGACGCTGTGCCTGCCGGCGGAGTGTACGATGTGGCCCGTGCCGGCGGTGCCCACGGCGACGGTGGCGGTGTCGAGATTTCCGCCGCCAAGGTTCAGCGTGCCGACGCCTTCGGCCTCGATGCCGAGGGTCAGGAGGCCGGTCACCCTGTGGGTGCCGGTGTTCTGGGTCACCGTTCCCCGGCCGTTGCGTCCGATTTTCTCGGTGACAACGGTCGCGTCACCGCTGAGGACATGGCTGCCGACGCTGTTGACGTCGTCGCCCACGAGAAGAGTCGTGAGGGTGATGGCTGAGCCGTAGGTGTTAAGCGTGCCGCCCGCCATGATAAGGGTGCTGTTGCCCCCGCTGGCGATGCCGCCGGTTGAGTCGAGCGTTCCACCGCCGAGCCAGTAGGTTCCTTCCGAGCCTGGCGCCGCGGCGATGAGGAGCATGCCGGTGGTGACCGCCCCGGCGTTCTGGTTGAGGCTGCCGGTGCCGGCGGCCCCGACGAAAACGGCGGCGGCCTGGAGGGCCTCGGCCGACGTGCCCATGTAGTAGTGCCCCCAACTGCCGGCGGCGTTACCGATCGCGAACGTGCCCGTTACCAGGTTCGACCCGGCTATCTGCCAGGCCCAACAGAAACTGTTGGCCTCGTAGCCGATGTACTCGGCGTTGGCCCGGAAGACGCCCTGCTCCAGGCGCCACTGGCCCGCGCCGCCCACTGTGGATCCCAGGTAAAGCGCATCGCAGGCGTACTCGCCAAGGGTGTTGATCGTCGGTGTGCCCGCGGAGATATCAACCTTGACGATGTCAAAAGGGCCAGGCATGCCCCAGGGGGACCAGTATTCATCCGTCGCCCAGTCGGCCGGGCCGGGGTAGTTCCATTCCTTATCGATGGCGGCGGCGGATGCGGCCAGAGCAGCCGCTGCAGCGACGGCAAGAATACAGGCGGCGATGCGGTAGAACATGGGACTCCTCCCTTGCCTTGCGGCCAAAGAAAAGGGGCGATCTCCGGTACTCCCCCGGAAATCGCCCAACGTTACAGATTCGGATTGTCTTTGCTGAGGATGGGCTGTGCCGCTTACTCCCGAAAGCGACCTGGCCCGATTACCCTCCGCAACAGTAACTATACATCACGAAACCGGCAAATGCAAATTTTTCTCCCGCCGGGTATGCGTTGAGAGTGTGGGGGTGGTAGGGCGTGCTGTCGGCGCGGAGGCCGGGGCATTTCTGAACCACGGCGTCCTACGTTCCCGTGGCCGCCAGGGCCGCGACGTTGTCACCCCCTGAACGCCCCTTTCCAATCAGGGTTATTAAACAGACCCCGAGAGCGGCCTTGAGAGTCCGAGAGTTGGGGCAGACAAGGGCATGTGGTCCTTGCTCATCTATGCGCCGATTCCACGCCGCCACGGTCTCCGGCGTGACGAGCATGGCTTTGGCCGTCTGGACTTGGTTCCACCCGCGTGCGGCCCGCAGTTCCAGGATGGCCATGCGCTCCGTTGGTGGGTAGTGCGGGCGCCGGTTAGCGGGAATTGCGGCCATGCGTGCGTCCTTGATACGGAGTTCCTCACGCAGGAGGGCAATCTCGGCCTGGGCCTGCTGGAGTTGTGCCGCCAGACGGGTGCGTGTGTCAAGGCTTCCGGCGGCCCACGCCCACGTGTGGACACAGGCGAGCCTCGCCAGGGAGATGACGTTGAGCATGGCGGGACACGTGGAGCAGGGCGGACTTGACGTGGCGGTTCCAGTGATTGGGTAGAAACAGGTTCGGACAACCATGGTTCTCGGGCAAATCAGCCTCCTAAAGAAGTTGTAAGCAGGCGCTTTGGAGGCTACCATAAGTGCCGATAAAGAAACAGTTTATGCCGCCAGGCGAAGGGCACGAAAATCGGTGGACCAGCACAGGGGCAGTTCAATGCATAAACAAAGAATGAGCATGGTGGTGCTGTGTACGATACTGGTTGCGGTGGTGATGACCGGGCGGCAGGGGCCGGCAAAGGAAAACGAGGGCAAGGTTGACGATCCCGCCGGGATACTTCGGAAGCCAATCCCGGATAAACTTGTGGTGCTCACGTTCGACGATGGCCCTGCCAGCGGCTACACGGTCGTGGCCCCCATTCTGAAGTCATTGGGATTCAACGGCTCGTTCTATGTCTGCGACTTTGATTCTTTCCGCACGCGGAAGGACTGGTACATGACCTGGCGGCAGATGAAAGCCATGGCCGATGCCGGTTTTGAAATCGGCAACCACTCGGTGGGGCATTCTTCAGGTTTGGATTCTATGCTGGCGATGGAGGACGAGTTGCTGGCGAATAATGTTCCCAAACCTACGACCATTGCCTGGCCCCTGCACAATGCGAATGTGACACCTGGCCTGGCAGCGAACGGATACATCTTTGCGCGGGGCGGCCATAACCGACCATACAGGCCGACTGTCGATAATCCATACGAGATTCCGTCCATGTGGTGCTACGATCTTGAGGGCTTCGTCAAAATGGTGCGACAGGCCGCCGGTGGGAGAATTGTGGCTATTTGTTATCATGGTGTGCCGGACATGGAGCATCCGGGTGTTTCCCTGGACCCCGAGGTCTTCAAGGTGCAGATGCAGTACTTGAAGGACAATCATTACAAGGTTATCGCCCTGCGCGATCTGGCCGAGTATATCGATCCGGCAAAAGCGGCGAAGTTGCCTCCGACGGCAAGGGAGTTCAAAGATACAGGCCCCGTTGTCCTGGCGACGGAGGAGAAACCATGTGGGGCCGTTAACATTGTGAAACCCGGCAATAACAAGAGCAAACCTTCCGCGCGCAAGGCCGTCGAGAAGCCGCCCGTGCCGATCGGCGTTGTGACGCCGCTCGACAGCAGTAAGCCAAACGTCTTCACGTGGTGTAATCCGGAGAGTGGAAACTGGAGTGATGTCTCAAAGTGGTCGAATAATCTGACCAGCGGATCTGCTCCGGTTGCAGACGGACAGGCGGATTATGTTCTCAATTTCAACCAACCAGGCAGATATGACGTTACGCAGGATCAGAACCCGGGATTTATGCTTAACCGGCTTATCCTGGGAGATGGGGGCGGGGGCATGGTCCTGAAAGGCAACAGCATGACGTTCGCCGGGAAGAGCGCCAACGGTCTTCCGCCGGTGATCAATGCGGGTAAGTGCCAAAGGGTCGACATTAACGTGCCCATCGATCTTCAGGGCGATCTTAATGTTAATACGTTGTCTGACAGGGACCCCAATTGCTTCATCAGTTTCAATGGTGTGATCGCCGGTCCCCATGCCCTGATTCTTAACAGTGACGGCGATCCCAACGTCGCCGGTATCAACTTCCATGATGTGCACTTCGGCATCCTGCAAATCAACAATGCCAACACCTACAGCGGCGGGACCCTCATCAACGGCGGCAAGATCAACGTGAGAAAGATTGATGGGCTGGGAACGGGGCCGGTGACACTGGACAATTTCGGCACATTATCCTGCGACGGCGCCCTTGCCAACCCGCTGATTATCAACAGCGGGACGCTCTTTCATTGCGCCTGGAGCGGTCCCATTACATTGAACGGAGTCGCCAGTTTCATCGGCAATTGCACTATTTCCGGCGGAATGAGCGGCGCCGGCGGCTTTGCCATGCTTGGCACCAATGGGACATATCTCAGTATGGTGCCAGGTGGTACCGTGACCCTGCATGGCGCCAACACCTATACCGGTCCGACCACCGTCTTTCCGGGCACCCTGGTTGTGAAAAAGGCCGCGGGGCTTTACAATGGCGATCCGGCGAAATGGACGCCAACGAACATTACTGTGCACAAGGCGGCCACGCTGCGTCTCAATGTCGGCGGCCCGGGTGAATTCACAGGCGCGCACGTGGGCGCGCTGCTCAAGAACCTCACCACGTCTGTCAATAACAACGGCTTGATGGCCGGAGCGGTATTATGTCTGGACACCGCCAATGCCAAGGAACCGGTCACGGTTTCGGCTGACATTGCGGACTCAAAGGGCCCCGGCGGAGGCGCGTTCGTCCTCAAAAAATGCGGGGTAGGCACATTGCAACTCTTCGGCAACAACACCTACACCGGCCAGACGGTCCTGGAGGGCGGCACGCTGAGCGTATCCTCGCTCAACAGCGTCGTCAAAGGCAAGGCTGGCAGCAGCCTGGGCGCGCCGACCGACGTGGAGCATGGCGAAATCGTCATCGGCAGCGGTGACGGGGAGTTCACCCTGATTTATACCGGCACGGGGGAAACCTCCGACCGTGTGATAAATCTTGCCGGGAAGAAGTCAACCGTGACCTTCGATCAATCCGGCGCCGGCCTGCTGAAGCTGACCAGCACATTCGTGATCTCCGGCTACGGCGCCGGCAAGACCATCGTCCTCAAGGGTGATACCGCCGGGACGGGTGAGATCGCTGGCACTATCGTCAATCCCTACGACCGCGCAGGCAAAGCGACGACCGCAATCACCAAATCGGGCGCCGGTACATGGACGCTCTCCGGAACCAACAGCTACACAGGGCCGAC
>JAPLMO010000219.1 GCA_026386995.1 Planctomycetota bacterium
ACCGCTTCCACCAGGCCCTTGACGAGCAACTGGAACTTCTCGGCGCCCGCCTCGACGCGTATTACTCCTGCCCGCACCTGCCGGACCCGCTTGCGGCCACGCGGGCCGACCTGGCGGTCGAGTGCGACTGCCGCAAGCCCAAGCCGGGCCTGCTGCTTCAAGCGGCCCAGGACCTCGACATCGACCTGGCGGCGTCGTGGACCGTCGGCGACAAGTGGCGGGACATCGCCTGCGGCCAGACCGCCGGCACGCGGACGATCAAACTCCCGCCGCCGCCCAGCAGTAGCGACGTCCGCCCCCCGGATGCGGCCCCGCCGACCGCCGAGGCCGCCGACCTGGATCAGGCCGCGATGTTCATCCTCGCCCATCCCGAGCGCCGGCCCGCGCCGGTCGCACCGCACGAGGCCCCGGCACCGGCGGCCGAGCCGCAAGCCGTCGCTGCGCCCCCGCCGCCCACGACGGAGCCGCCGGCGGCAGCGCCGAGCGCCGAAGAAGAGGCCGCCGAGCCGCCGGAGACCCCGGCGTTTGTGATTTCGCAGTCTCTCGCGGAACCGGCAGAAGAGGAATCGCCTCCGCCCCCTGCGGCGCCGCCAGAATCGCCCGCCGCGCCCGTCGAGGCGGCCGCCCCTGCCTTGCCACACGCACCCGCCCGCGAGCGCCGCAAGGACTCTGCCGCACCCCAACGGCCCGCCGCTGCGCCCTCGGCCGACGTGTCGGCGACGCTTCTTCGCGAACTCCTCGGGGAACTTCGCCGCCTGGACCGCGCCCGCCATCCCTCGAGCCTGTCGCTCCAGCGCCTGCTGGCCTACATGCTCCAGGCGGGGGCTGGGGCGTGCCTCGTCTTCGGACTCGTGAGCGCCGAGCGTATGACGTTCCTCCTCCTGACGTGCATCCTCCTGCTGGTGGCGCTTACACTGATCGTTCTTGAGAGGCGGTCATGACGCTGGCCGTGGTGCTCCCGAACTGGGTCGGCGACGTGGTCATGGCGACGCCGGCCTTGCGGGCCCTGCGGGCGCATCTGCCCGGCGAGCGGATCGTCGGCGTCCTTCGCCCGTACGTCCGCGGCGTTCTCGAGCCCAATCCGTGGATCGACGCCTATATCGAGGTCGGCAAATCGGCCGCAGACCTTTGGCGCGCTGCCGGCACTCTTCGCCGCGAGCGGGCGTCGGTGGGAATCCTGCTCCCCAACAGCATGCGAAGCGCGCTCCTGTTCTGGATGGGCGGCGTCGAGCGCCGCATCGGCTACGCGCGTGGCGGCCGGGGGATGCTCCTCACGGACGCCCTGGAGGCGCCGCGCGAGGGCGGCCGCTTCGTGCCGTCCTCGATGATCACGTATTACCTGCGCCTGGCCGAGGTCCTCGGCGCCCGGACCGACGACCGCCGCCTGGAACTCTTCACGACCGACGCCGACGAGGCCGCCGCTGCCGCCGCGTACGAGGCCGCCGGCCTTGATCCTGGGCGCACGCTCCTCCTTTGCCCCGGCTACGCCTTCGGACCCTCGAAGGGCTGGCCGGTCGAGCACTGGGCGGCGCTGGTGCACGGGGGGCGCAAGCGGTTCGGCCTCGAGCCGGCCGTCCTGTGCAGCCCGAAGGAAGCGGCCATCGCGGAGGCGATTTCGCGGGCCGCAGGCGGATGTGCGACGTTCCACGACAAGGGGATTACGCTGGCGTCGTCGCGGGCCGTCGTCCGCCGCGCGCGGGCCATGGTCGCTATCGACAGCGGCCTCCGGCACTATGCGGCCGCGATGGGCCAGCCGGTGGTCGCCCTGTTCGGCCCCACGCACATCGAGTGGACCGAGACGTGGTACGCAAAGGAGGTCCGCCTCCAGGCGACCGTCCCGTGCGGACCGTGCCAGGAACCGGTCTGCCCGACGGGCACGACCGAGTGCATGTGGAAGATCAAGCCCGACGAAGCGCTCGATGCGCTCGCCGAGGCGCTTAATCGCGAGTAATCGCAAGTAGCCGCTAGTGCTCTGTCAGCCGTCAAGTGACGGATAAAGCCTCCGCAGCCTTATCCGCGCATCCGCCGTGGTGAACTGCCAGTTCGCCTTCGTCGCGGCCGCGTCGCGAGCCGTTTCCCATGCCTTGACCTCGCGGCGGAGGTCGTGAACGTTGTCGATCCGTCGCGACAGG
>JAPLMO010000095.1 GCA_026386995.1 Planctomycetota bacterium
GCTGATCTCCCACAGGTACGCACCGTCGTTCTCCCACTTCATGTTGTTGCTGATCGTCAGGGTGCCGACGCTGGCGCCGGGGGAAACCGTGGCCCCGCCGACGATGGTCGTCTCAACGCCGATGGTGCCCGTGCCGCCGAGGGTGGCGCCGCTCGTGAGCGTAAGCGGCTGGCTCAAGGGGGTGGTGCTGTTGTTGTAAAGGAACTTGCCGCCGTCGTTAACCGTGATGCCGCTGGTGTTGTTGATCGTGCCGGTCGGGGCGATTTGCAGCGTGCCGCCGTTGACGGCGGTGGCACCGGCGTAGGTGTTGGCGGCTGAGAGGGTCAGGGTCTTGGAGCCCGCCTTGGTGAGGCCGAGTTGGCCGCCGCCTTCCTCGACGGTGCCGTCACGGAGGACTCCGCCGAACGTATAATCGGCATTGCTGGTGGCCGCATCGTTGTTGACCGTGAGGACGCCGCTTCCGACGCCGCTCTTGACCGTGCCGTCGCCGGTCAGGCCGGCGATCTGGTTGTTGTTGCCGGCCAGGTCCAGCGTAGTGCCAGCGTTCACCGTGTACGCCGAGTTGGGCGAGAAGGCCGTGGTTGAATCGGCCTTGAGGATGTCGTTGTAACTCGCGGCCAAAATGGTTGCGCCGCTGTAGGTGTTGTTGCCGGAGAGGGTCCAGGTCAGACCGGTCGGGTGACCGCCGTAGTAATTGTCAGGGGCGCCAATGGTCACGGCCACCTTGCCGGCCCCGTCCTCGATTTTGCCGCCGAACGCCTTATTAGCATCGAGGAAGATTTGGACCTCAGCGGTTGTCCCCACAGCGCTGTTGGTGATCAGGCCGGTGCCATCGACCGCGGGCGTTTCCATGGTATTCCCGTTGAGGTCGTATTTTCCACCACTCATGTGGAAATGGACACCATTACCGGTTATGCAGTTGAATTGCTGGCCAACGCCCGTGCCGAGTTTGACGGTTGCCCCGGCCTTCACGTCATCGATGCCGCCGATGTTGTCAAAGCCCCAGTACCAATGGGTGACTCCGGCCAGTACCGCGGTGCCCTCGTCGACTTGCAGGTTGCCGCCATCGCCCCACCAGGTGTTGGCTATGGTGAGCGTACCCTCGCCCAACTTAGTTATACCTGCATACTGGTGAGTAACCGTGAGGTTGCCGGTCGTAACCTTGATGTAATTAGTATCGCTGCCACCATCGACCAAGTCCTTAGAGCCCGTAGCCCCGGTGAACTCCCAGATGCCGCCATTGAAGTAAAGTTGGCCGGCCGGCACGCCGCTGGTGCTCAAGGTGCCGCCGTTGATTCTGGTTGCGCCGGTGTAGGAGTTGGCGCCGGTGAGGGTCAACGTGCCGTCGCCCAACTTGGTCAGGCCGTTGGTGCCGAGGATGGCCGAGGAGATCGTCGCATCTGCGTTGGCCGTGATGGTGGGCGTCGTGCCGGCGATCGTGATGGCGTCGCCGCTTATCGTCGCCGTGTCGCTGAAGGTGATGCCGTTGGCATTGACCGCGCCGCTGCCGCTGCTGACACTCACCGCTGCGCCGGCAGTGTTGAAGATTGCGATGTTGTTGGGACCGTTGGTGCCATCCCAAATACTCGACCCCCCGCCACCCCAGTTGGTGTCCGTGACGTCCCACGTTCCCGTGCCGATGTCGGACCAAGTGTACTCCACGGCCTGCGCCGTGCCGGTCCATGCCAGCACAGCCACGGCGAGCAAACAACCAAACAGCATCGTGCTTCGGCTAAACATGACTCTCTCCTTGACTTAACGAGACCCTGCCCCATTTCCGTGTG
>JAPLMO010000058.1 GCA_026386995.1 Planctomycetota bacterium
CGAAGATGCCCACCGGCGAAATCGAGGTCATGATCGACAAGGCCGAGATTCTCAACACCAGCGAGTCCCTGCCCTTCGAGATCTCCGACCAGTGCGACGCCGGCGAGGACATCCGGCTCCAGTACAGGTACCTGGACCTGAGGCGCCCCAGGATGCAGCGCAACCTGATGACGCGGCACCTGATCGTGCGGACCATGCGCAAGGTCCTCGAGGACGCCGGATTCATCGAGGTCGAAACACCCGCCATGACCAAGTACACCCCCGGCGGGGCACGCAACTTTCTCGTGCCCAGCCGCATCAACCCCGGCCGCTTCTACGCCCTGGCCGAGAGCCCGCAACTCTTCAAGCAACTCCTCATGATGGCCGGCTACGACCGCTATTACCAGATCGCCCGGTGCTTCCGCGACGAGGACCTGCGGGCAGACCGCCAGCCGGAGTTCACGCAACTCGATGTCGAGATGGGCCTCGTGAGCGAGGCCGACGTCATGGCCATCACCGAGAAGGTCGTCGCCGCGGTCATCGAGGCCGTCACCGGCAAGAAGGTGGCCCTGCCCTTCCCGCACATCACGTTCGCCGACGCGATACGCGACTACGGCGTCGACAAGCCCGACCGACGGTTCGAGATGAAGATCGGCGACGTTGCCCACGTGGCCAAGGAAACCGATTTCCGCGTCTTCCGCGAGGCCGCCGAAAAGGGCGGACACGTGCGGGGCCTCAAGGTCCCCGGCGGCCATGCTTTCAGCCGCAAGGAGATCGACGAACTCACGACCTACGCCGGCGGCTTCGGCGCAAAGGGCCTCGCGTGGGTCAAGATCGAGGCATCAGGCGACCTCTCGGGCACAATCGCCAAGTTCTTCAAGCCCGACCAGCAGAAGGCCCTCAAGGAGGCGTTCGCGGCCCAGCCGGGCGACCTCCTCCTGTTCGTCGCCGACGAACCGAGCGTCGTGGCCGCAAGCCTCGGCAACCTGCGCGTCCACCTTGGCCGCAAACTCGGCATGGTCAAGGAAGACGAGTTTCAGTTCTGCTGGGTGACCGATTTCCCCCTCGTTGAATACGACCTCGAGACCAAGCGGTACGTGGCGATGCACCACCCGTTCACGAGCCCGAACGAGGCCGACCTGGACAAACTGGATACGGCCCCGGCGTCGGTCCGGGCGCGGGCGTACGACTTGGTCTTGAACGGCGTGGAACTGGGCGGCGGAAGCATCCGTATCCACCGCACGAACGTCCAGGCCCGGATGTTCAAGGTCCTGGGCATCAGCGAGGAGGAAGCACGGGAGAAGTTCTCGTTCCTCCTGGAGGCCCTGAAGTTCGGCGCCCCGCCGCACGGAGGGATCGCGCTGGGCCTCGACCGCTTCGTCCGGATTCTCCTGGGCGAAGGGAGCATCCGCGACGGCATCGCGTTCCCGAAGACCCAGCGCGGCCAGGACATGATGACCGGCGCGCCCGGCACGGTGGACGAGAAGCAACTGCGCGACCTGCACATCCGCCTCAGACCGGAGGCCGTCGAGGGCAAAGAGGAATAAAGGCGGGAACCGGGACTCGGGAACTGAAAACCGGAAAGGGCAACAGCTCGAAAACGAGCGCGGCGGGTCTCCGTACCCGCCGCGCGGCATTCGCCATTCAATCCACAATTCACGGGGGGAGATACACATGCGCACATATACTGTAGCCGCTTGGCTGGCCTTATCCTCCTTCCTGCTGCCCCTTGGTACAAGCGGCTGCACGCAAGCCAGCCGGACGGATGCATTCGAAGAGGCCTGTGCGATAATTCGGGATATGCCCTTGGGCACGGAAGTGCGGGAGATTGAGTCGCAACTTCACCTTCCCAAGCCGAACAAGACTTACATGGGCTCTGGACTTTATCATTTTCGTGTCTTTCGCTACGTTCGCGATGACGGCCTGTTTCTGGAGATCGGCCTGAGGCAGGCGTCCGACGATCAAGATTATGACAATGGCCGGTTTGAGTATGTCGGGCATCACACAATCGCCACAAAGGACAGGATTTGGAAGCGGTGGGTATACGAAGACGGTCTTATCGAGTACCGCGGGCCGCGAAAAGATACGGGGTGCTGAAACGCAGGCTACTGTACACGGCATGAGCGCGGCGGGTCAGGAGACCCGCCGCGCGAAATTTGCCCAAGTGGCGCCGTAGTGCTAAACGACGATGGCCTCTTTGGCCGCGTCGAACTTCACTGTCTTGCCGTGCTTCATCGCCAGGTAGCCCATGATGAGGGCGGTCTGCACGTGATAGCCGAGTTCGACGGGCGCGTTGAGTTCGTTCTTCCGTGACCGGGAGCAGTCCAGCAGGTTCTTCCAGTGCTCGACGTTATCCTCGCCGTGCTCGACGGGAATGGTCTGCCGCGGCTTCTTGCAGCCGTCGGCCGGAGCGAAGATGATTCCCTTGCCCGAGACGGTGAGCGATCCGTCCCACCCGCGGATGATCGGCACCCTTCCCCCCGCCCCGCGGCCAGGGACCGTCGGGTCGCTGTTGCCTTGCGTGCCGAGGACCGCCACAGTGACCTTCTGCGGGTAATCTATGAGCATATTGAACGTGTCGGGCACCTCGCGCTCGGTGTACCGCCACATGCCGCCCGTGGCCACGGCGAGCGTCGGCACCGTCACGCCCAGCATGGCGACCACCGGCGTCAGCGAGTGCGGAAAAAGGTCCGTGCACGGGCCGCCCGCGTAATCCTCGTACATGCGCCAGCGGAAGTAGCGGCTGACGTCGAAGTCGCGTTTGGGCGAGTCTCCCAGGAACGCCTCCCAGTTGAGGTCCGGCCCCGGCTTGGCGTTCTTATCGTCGATCGGCATGCCGCGCTCGCCCCAGTCGCCCACGCGGAAGTAGCCGCATTCGGCGTGGATGGGCCGGCCTATGAGGCCGTCGGCCACGAGTTTGCGGATCTGGTGCCACGCGCCGTCGCTCATCCCCTGCGATCCCACCTGGACGAGGCGTTCGGCCTTCTTGGCCTCGGCCGCCAGTTGCTTCGCCAGGTCGAACTGCCGCCAGTGCGTCAGGGGCTTCTCGACATACACGTCCTTGCCGGCCCTGACGGCGTCGATCGCCTGCGGGGCGTGGATGTGGTCGGGCGTGGCGATGCAGACCACGTCGACCTTCGGGCTGGCGAGAATCTCGCGGTAATCCATGCTCGCCTTTTCCATGCCGTACTTCTTCTGCGCCCGCTCCATGCGCGGCCGGTACGTGTCGCAGACCGCGACGAGGTCAACCGGGTAGTTCTGCTGCGTCTTGAGGTGGTTGACCATGTCCATGTGGCTGCCCGCGCGGCCGCCCGCGCCGATGAATCCGACGCCGAGCCGCTCGTTGGTCCCGCGTGCCCGGTCCGAAAGGACCGTCAGGATCGCCCCGCCCGCCGCCGCCGTCGCGGTGCCGTAAAGAAACTCCCGCCGAGTCGCCATTGTGTAGCACTCCTTTTATGTTCGGTGGGCGCCGTGTACCCACGCACCATCGCATCGCCAGCCACAAAAACACGCGGCGGACAAGTCCGCCGGCTAAATGTGCGCGTTACGGCTTTGGTGCTGCCAAGATAAGCCACCGGGCGTACAACCTCTCGATCTCATCGGCCTTCACCTTGCCATCCCACACAGCCACGCCGTAGGTCAGCGTAAGGGGCTTGCCGGCCTCGACCACGAGCGGCTCGCGGTGAAGGTTCAGCGTGGCCGACATGTATGCAAACGGCTTCGCCATAATGAACCACCACGCGGGGCGGACGTTACCCGGAGAATCGAACATCGCCACCGTGACAGGCTTGCCGTCGACCTCTGCGGCGTATGCGCACCACTTGCCCCGCACAAGCCGCTCGTTGCCGCGCACCGTTTCGCCTGCGGCCTTGCCTTCGGGCGTGAAGAAATCGTCCGCCCCGTCCATCGACTGGACAAAGCGCATGCCTAGTCCGAAGTAGTGGCTGCCCGCGAGTTTGATGGAAGGCTTGCCCTCGGGCGGCGCCAGTCTCGTGTGCCAAGTAAGAAGCGTGGCCCCCAGTTCCCGGCCACGGTATGCCGTGATTCTGCGGGCCTCCATCGCCAAAGTCTGCCCTTCCGCCGGGCCGATCCACTCAAGCCGGCTCTCCAAGGTTGCCAGCCCTGTGGCGTCGGCCGGCAGGTCCTTTACGGCCTCGAAGCCCCTGGTCGCCTCGCGGCCGCAGTTCTTCGTCTCGCTCCAGAAATCGACGCCGTCAACACCCACGGCGAACATCAGGCCGTGATGGTGCAGGTGGTCGGCAACGTTGTCCCTGAGAACGTTCACGCCCGACGGCGAGAAGAGTTTCGCGACGTAAGGCTTGAAGAGGTCGCCCCCATGACAATACTCCAGCACCTGGCGGTCGCCATCCTTGATAACCTCGGACATGGGGCCGGCCGCCCGCGGCGCGGGGGCCTCGGCCGGGGCGGCTCCGGCGATCAGCAACAGTATCGCGATTGACCTGAGCATGGCGTTGACCTCACTGTAGGCGAGACTCGAATCCCAAACGTTCAGGCTACCGCCAAGTGCCGCCCGGTGCAAGGATTTGCCTTCGGTGAACCAACGCGCATTGCAGTATGAGCGCGGCAAAGGTAGCATATCGTGCGTCAGCCAGGGGGAGTGTGCGAAGAAGCCGAGGAGGAACACGGCCATGGCTCGTGCCCCACATTTCCGCAGCCTGAGCGCCCTGGGCGTCCTGGCGACCCTCGTCATGGCATCAGCCGTTACGTCCCTCGCGCCGGCGGCGCCGAAGGCCGAGGCCCCCAGGCCGGACGCCGCCGCCAAGGCAGGCGTGATCGACGACACGAAGATCATCCGGTCGCTCGAATCGCAGGCCGCGCGCCTCATGGACGGCGGCCAGACCACCCCGATGGCCGACCTCATCTCGCAACTGAAGCGCACCCGCTGCGACCTGCCGCTCGCCAAGCCGTCCGGCAAAGCCCTGGCGGCGGACGAACTGTACGAGCGATCCAGGAAGAGCGTCCTGGTCATGGGCGGGGTTTTCAAGTGCGAGAAGTGTTCCCGCAACCACATCTCGCCGGCCACTGGCTTTGTCCTCAGCGAATCGGGCGCCGTCGTGACGAACTACCACGTCGTCAACAACCCCAAGAACCTCACGCTCGTGGCGATGACGGCCGACGGCGCTGTGCATCCCGTGAAGTCCGTCCTGGCCGCCAGCGCCGCGTACGACGTGGCGATCCTTCAGTTGGACGCCTCGGGCCTTGTGCCGCTGGCCATCGGGCCGCGCGCCGCGGTCGGCAGCGACGTGTTCGTCATCAGCCATCCGGACCGGCGGTTCTATACGCTGAGCAAGGGCATCGTGGCCCGCTACGGCACGCTCATGCGCGAGAAGCAGAGGGTCCCGATGCTCCAGATCACGGCGGATTACGCGCGGGGGTCCAGCGGCGGGCCGGTCCTTAACAGCGCCGGCGACGTGGTCGGCATGGCCTCAAGCACCGTGTCGGTCTACTACGACGACGACCACGGCAAGCAGGCGAACTTCCAGATGGCGTTCGACCAGTGCGTGCCGGCCGAGCAGATTCTAGACTTGGTCAAGGCGAAGTGACGGCGACCGCAGGAAACAAAAAAGCCGTGGGAACCTCACCCCGGCCACGCGCCCTGCCTTTCAATCCGCAATCCGCAATCCACAATCCGCAATAATACTGGTGGGCAGGGCCGGAGTCGAACCGGCGACACCCCGGTTTTCAGCCGAGTGCTCTACCACCTGAGCTACCTACCCACCCAAGCCGCCGACACGAAGAACTATAACCGATGTTGCGGCGTCTGTCAACATCGCCGGTGCCTAGTACTACAACACAACTTTGCGCGGCGGGTACGGAGACCCGCCGCGCTAAGGCTTATGTTGCGTTGTAGTACTAGTAATCGCCGCCAGTGTCCTGGAACTCCCGCTGCGCGCCGCGCGAGAGTTGATAATCGTCGGGGACCTTCATCACAACCTCCATGCGGCGTTCGATGGCGGCCAGGGCCAAGGCCTGGCGCAGGGCGTCCTCGGCGAGTTGGCGGCCGACCTGCCGGGCCAGCACCGGACGCACCTTCTCGAAGAGCGCCTCGCGGGGGGGCTTGTGGCCCAGCAACTCTATCACCACCACCGCTTGCTCGTCGGCCAGGGTGACGGACGCCAGCCGCTTATTCTCGGCGGCCAGGCGGAAGCACTCACTGACAACCATGCGGTTGGCGCCGACGCCCGGCAACGCGGGCGGCAACTTCAGGATCTGCTGGTCCAGTTGGAAGTACCGTTCCTGCGGCACCCAATCGCTGTCGGCCGTCTTGACCTTCAGGTCGGCGGCAGCGTCCTTGAGGTCACGCTTCTCGGCGGCTTCGACGAGTTTGCGGCCGATCTGGCGGGCGACCTCAAACGCCTTCGCCTTCTTCATGTCCGTCATGACCTGACCCTTGACCTCATCCAGCAACGCCGGCTCGTGATTGGGCTGGACGGCCGTGACGCGGAAGGCGTACGCCGTGCCGTCGGGCGCGACGAACGGCTCGCCGGTTTCCATGAGGGCCAGTTTCGCCTTCTCGGGGCCGACGAGTTCAGTCACGGCCAGCGCCGTGTCTTCGAACGTGGCTTTGGCGCGCTGGGCGTGGCCGATGCCCGGCAGAAGCGCCAGTTCCGCAGCCGTCATGAAGGCGGTCGGCGGCACGTACTTGACCTTCGTTCCATCGGCCCAGATGCGCAGGTCGGGCGGCTTTTTCTGCTGTCGGATTTCGCCCACGTCGACGCCCAGGAGGTCCAGGACCGCGGCTTTCGCCTTGTCCTTGATGAGGCGACTGCGGATTTCGGCCTGCACCTCCGCAAGGGGCCGGAACTTCTTCTCCGGCGGCGTGGCCGCAGGCGGCGCCGCAGGGCCCGGCCCTGTCGTCGGGGCGCCCGGCGTGGCCGGGGCAAGGGCGGGCGGAAGCGTAAGAGGTTCCGCCTCGGTCTTCGGGGCGGCCGGGGGTTCGGACTTCGGAGCATCCTTCGTCTCGGCCTTCGGGGCCGGAGCCACCGGGCCGGTTGGCCCAGCCTCGCCCTTCGGGCCTGCGGGGGCCTTCTCGGCCGGCGCGGGCGCCGGAGCGGCCGGCGGCGCGGCCTCGACGGGCTTTTCTTCCTTCACGAGGAACTCGGTGTCCTTGTTCTGTTCATAGTACTTGCGGGCGTCCTCGTCCGTCACCTTCGACGCCGCCTCGGCCTCGAAGCCCGCGGGATCGGCCACGAGGTACTCGACCTTCACGCGATCCGGGATCCGGTACCCGCAGCCATCGGGGCCCTGGCCCGCGAGGAACGCCTTGCCCTTCTCGAACTGGGCCTTCAGGTCTGCCTCGGGGATGTCCTTGACCTCGGCCAGGAAACCATCGGCCTTCAGGACGGCCAGCCGCACCTGGATGCGGTCGTCCATCTTGGCGAACTCGCGCTTCAGTTCGGGCGTGACAGGCTCGCTGAACGACTGGCCGAGCCAGTTAATGTATGCCGCCACCGTCATGTCCTTGCGGAGGGCCTGGATCAGGAGATCGCGGTTGCCGCCCGCCAGTTGCACGATGGCCTGGTCCACATCCGACTTCGAAAGCCCCAGGTCGGCCAGCGCCTTCAGGCGGTCCTCGACCTGGCCCAGACTCGTGTCGAAACCGGCATTGCGGGCCTCCTCGTAAAGGGCCAGCCACGCGAGGACCGACTTCGCGGGCACCCGTTCTTCCGCAAAGAATTCCCGCGGCATCTCACGCAAGGAAGTCGCCCCCATGGTGTTCAGATACGCCTTGAACTGGTCCTCCAGCGTCTTGGCCTTCGGCCCCACTCTCATGGCCCAGAACTCGGAGGCATGGCCGGCAATGACCATCTCGTGGAGAAACTCGCGGGCCTGGTTCTCCTTGATCTTCTTGCCGCCGATGGTCGCGACGACGTTGCTGCCCGGCCCGCCGCCGAACCAACGCTGGAACGTCGGCCCCATGTAGTCCCAGGATCCGAAGAAAAGCATCCCCACCAGTGCCGCGAACATCACAACCATGAACAACTTCCGATGTCGCCTGAAAAACGATAGTGTCATCCCTGTCGTTCCTTACCTTGGCCCAAAGAGTGGCCCGCAAAAGGGTGGAAGTCTACTCGCCGGCGGGGGGATTTTCAATAAAAAGAAAGCCCATTGCTGAGATTTGCTGTTTGACAGTAAGGCACCATCAGGATTCAGGCGCGATGGTGCACGGCAGACGCGACCGCCAACGAACACGGCGGCTGGCAAACACGGCGAGCCATGCGGCCGGTGCGGCCGCGGCGTGAAGCCAAGATCGCGGCCAGCGCCAAGCCGGCCCCGACTCGTGAACCCCGGCCGGCCCCCTACCCCTGCCCGTTGGCTTTCGGAAGGACCTTCCCGGTCACCTTGTCCCAGCGGACCGAGCGGTGGGCCATGCGGTGGGCGCCGTGGCAATCGGCGCAGACCTTTTTCTGCTCCTCCGCTGTCACAAGGACGTGGAGGCAATACTTGGCGCCGGCCACGATGCGCTCCATCGGATCGGGGTGGCAAACCTTGCAGGCGGCGTCTATCTTCTCGCGGGGATACATGATCTGCGGCGGGGTAATGTTGGCTTCATCCGACGCGTGGTCGTCCGATGCACCGTGGCACTTTTCGCAACCGACGCCGTTCTTGGCGTGGTTGACGGCCAGTTGCTCATCGGAGAAGTTCAGGTGGCAGACGTGGCAGCGGCTGTTGTCGACCTCGCGGGCCAGCGGCGCCTTGGCCGCTCCACCCTGCCCCTCCGGGGTCGACTGCGCCGATTTCTGACAACCCACCGTCAAGGCGGCCGCAGCCGCTAGAGAAAGCCATAGCAAGCGTTTCACGTGTCTCCCTCAGTTGTTCTAGACGTACTCGAAGTCCTTGAGCCACTGATAATCGGCGGGCAGTTTCGCCCACGCCTCGTCCATGGCGGAGGCGAGTTTCTGGGCCTCGGCCACGTCCAGTTTCCGCCGCTCCTGCACCGCCTGCGCCACGTTGTCCACCTGGTGCAGGTTGACCATGCCGGGGATAGGCGCCGTCATGGCCGGGTTGCACAGAATGTAGCGGATCGCCAGCCGCGCGCGCTCGTCGTCTTCCTTGGCGTTGGGGTCGTCCAGGGCGCTGGTGCCCTTGAAGAGCGAGTTGGAGGCGAACGGCTTGATGCCGAAGACGCCAATGTCGCACTTGCGGACCGTGTCGAACATACTGTCCTGCGGCAGTTCCTTGGTCTTGGCAGTGTACGGCGTGCAGAAGGCGTCAATCTGGTTGGTGTACTTCTCGATCATCCCCTTGATGTGCGGCCGGTCGTGCGACGAGAAACCCGTAAAGCGGGCTTTGCCCTGCTTCTTGGCCGTCTCGAGGGCCTTCATCATCTCCTCGACCTCGCCCTCGGTGTGCTTCCCGGACTGCTCGTGCATCGTGATGCGCCAGAAGTCGGCGTAATCGAGGCCCGCGGTCTTCAGACCGTTCTCCAGGGTCTCCATGAGCGCCTTGGCCGTGCGATACGGGGCGAACCGCATCTCCTTGTCGCCCCAGGAGAAGCCCATGTATATCTTGTCGCGGCGGCCCTTGACGGCCCGCGTGTAGGCGATGACTTCGTTGCTCCAGCAGGCGTCGATGTAGTTTATGCCCACCTCGATGCAGCGGGTGACGACGTCGTAGCGGTTCTTCTGGAAATCCGGATGGTCGATGCTCCCGCTCAGCCAGCCCACGCCGTCGCTGCGCACCACTTTGTCGATGCGCTTCCAGTGGCCGCCCAGGCAGACGGCCGAAACCATGAGGCCCGTCTTACCCAACCGGCGGTACTCCATGTTGGGGTTATAGTTGAGGATCTTCGACGTGTCGACCGTGGTCGGCTCACCGGCCCGGACGATCCGGTCGGACTGCCCCATCGCAGCCGCCGCGGCCAGACCCGCCGCCACAACCGCCGTGTTCCGTACGAACTCGCGCCGAGTTAATCGCCCTTCCGACATCGGAACTCTCCTTAAAAGTTGGATCCAACCGCTGCTCTATACTCAGCGCGGCAGGTCTGTCGCCCAAGCGACTCTTCGACCTGACCCGCCGCACATGGCACTCTGTCCGCGACCGGCTCAGACGTAGTCGAAGTCCTTAAGCCACTGGTAGTCGGGCGGCAGTTTGGCCCAGGCCTCGTTCATGGTCTTGTCGAGTTCTGCCTTCTCGGCCTGGTCGAGTTTGCGCCGCTCCTTCACGGCCAGCGCCACGTTGTCCACCTGGTGGTTGTTGGCGAGGCCCGGAATGGGCGCCGTGATGGCCGGGTTGCACAGGATGTAGCGGATGGCCAGACGGGCCACGCGGTCGTCTTCCTCGGCGGTCGGGCTGGCGAGCGAACTGTCGCCCTTGAAGATGGAGTTCGACGCGAACGGCTTGATGCCGAAGACGCCCACGTCGTACTTGCGGACCGTGTCGAACATGCTGTCCTGCGGCAGTTCCTTGGTCTTGGCGGTGTACGGCGTGCAAAGGGCATCGACGATGTTGGGGTACTTCTCAATCATGCCCTTGATGTGCGGGCGGTCGTGGGACGAGAAACCCGTAAAGCGCGCCTTGCCGGTCTTCTTGGCCGCCTCGAGGGCCTTCATCATCTCCTCGACCTCGCCCTCGGTGTGTTTGCCCGACTGCTCGTGCATCGTGATGCGCCACAGGTCCGCGTAGTCCAGGTTCGCGGTCTTCAGGCCTTTTTCAAAGACCTTCAGGAGGGCGTCCTTCGTGCGGTACTCGGGGCTGCGCACTTCCTCCTCGCACCAGGAGAACCCCATGTACATCTTGTCGCGGCGGCCCTTGATCGCCCGCGTGTAGGTGATGACTTCCGCACCGTTGCAGGCATCGATGTAGTTGATGCCGGCCTCGATGCAACGGGTCACCACGTCGTAACGGTTCTTCTGGAAGTGGGGATCGTTAAGATCCGCCGACAGCCAGCCAACGCCGTCGCCCCGCGCCATTTTTTCGATGCGTTTCCAGTGTCCGCCAAGGCAGACGGCCGAGATCATCAGGCCCGTCTTGCCGAGGCGGCGGTACTCCATGTTGGGGTTATAGTTGAGGAT
>JAPLMO010000526.1 GCA_026386995.1 Planctomycetota bacterium
AACCCGCCCCAGAAGAAGCTTGCCAGGAATCGCCCCAGTGAGGTATAGAACGACAAGAACTACTGGCCGGTTTTGACCCGCCCACTACTGGCCGGTTTTAACCCGCCCGGCGACACTGAGCCTCGTTACTTTCAGAGACGCCATAGCTTACCGCGTGATTCTGTGCGGTCAAGACCCCCAAGTCTGTTCGGGATTTGGGCGGGCCGAAAAACACTAGACTACCTCAGTGGCTGGAGTTTTTCAAGAATGCATTTGTCAAAGACGCGCTGCGTCAGTGCGAGGACCTCCGCGTCATCCGATTCGAAAAGGTCTCGGATGTCTGCCGTCTTCGCGTCCGAGGCGTTGACCATGTCATCAAACAGGCCGGCCAGCGCCGCCCCGCCGATGGCCCCGCCGCCAGCGACCTTCTTGAGAAAATCACGTCGCTTCATCGTTTGGTCCTTCGATGGTTGATATCCCTGTTTCGCCCCACTATTCCTTCGCCTTGGGCGCAGGTTGGCGGGGTTTGTCCGCATCCGCGGGCACGGCGTATTTCATTGCTTTCATCTGGGCGTCAAACTCGGCGCTGAGTCTCGCCGTCGCCGTGGGATCGGCCGCGAGGTTCTTTAACTCGTAGGGATCGACGGACAGGTCGAAGACCTCAGTCCATTCGGGGTGACCGGGGTACTTCACGAGCTTCGCGTCGGCGGTACGGACGCCGACGGCGGTGGGGGCGTCCCCCATCTCGAAAAAGTACTCGGCGAGGAAGGACTGGCGCCAATCCGTCGGCTTCTGACCGGCGGCGAGTGCTTTCCAACTCACGCCCTGCATTTCACGGGGCGCGGCCACGCCGGCCAGGTCGAGGAAAGTCGGGGCGAGATCGATGTTGAGCACCAACTCATCGACGACCCGGCCCTTGCCGAAGAATCGCGGGTAGCGAACGAGCATCGGGATGCGGAGCGACTCCTCGTAGAGCGAGCGTTTGTCGCCGAGGCCGTGTTCGCCGAGGAAGTAGCCGTTGTCGCTGGTGTAAACGACGACGGTGTCCTGGGTCAGGCCGAGTTCATCGAGGGCGTCGAGCAACCTGCCGAGATTCTCGTCGGCGCCGGCGACGTGGCGGAGGTAGTCGAGATGCACGGAGTTGGCGGCCAAGGGGTGCGGCTTGGCGCCTTCCGCGGGACCCGGCCCGTGGTAGATGGCGCGCGCGCCGGAATTCGGTGCGGGTCGGCTCGTTTCGCCGGCGTAGAGGTTGCGCAGACGGTCGGGGAGGTTTTTGCCTCCGCGCGGAGTGTGCGGGCTCTTGAAACCGACGACCATCGAGAACGGCCGGCCGCGATTCTGTTTCATCCACTCGATCGCGTAGGCGGTGCTGACATCGTCGATCCAGCCTTTGGTAGGCGTGGCCACGCCGTTGATTTCGACGGAGCAATCGTTGTAGCGGCCGTGGGCGATGAAGCTCGCGGAGTAGTCGAAGCCGGGGCGCTGGCCGGACTGGTTGCCCATGTGCCACTTGCCGAAATACGCTGTCCTGTAGCCGGCGGCGCGGAGCAGCGTGGCATGTGTGACGGAGTTTTCCGGGAAAGGCGTGCTATTGTTGGTGATGCCGTTGAGGTGGTTGTAGCGGCCGGTTAGGAACGCGGCGCGGCTTGGGGAGCAGAGCGAGAGGGTGACGAAGGCGTTGCGGAAGCGCACGCCTTCGGCGGCGAGGCGGTCCATGTTGGGCGACTTGAACCACGGGAAGCGTGCCCGCTCACCCTGCTCGCGCTGGACCACGCCCATCGCGTCCCAGCGCTGATCATCGGTGTAGATAAAAAGGAAGTTGGGCTTGCGGTCGGCGGCGTGCAACGGGGCGTCGCGGGCGAGCGCAATGGGCTGCGATTGCGCTGGCGCCTCTTCCGCCGCTGAAACCAGTAGTGACGACGGCATGGCCGACAGCGCGCCGATGGCCTTGAGAAAGTCACGTCGCTTCATCGCTTTGTCCTTCGATGGCAAGTAGTGCTATTTCTTCCGGTGCGGTTTCTTGTCGTCATGATTCTCTCCTTTTGAGTTGCAGGGCAACAAGACCAATCGGAGGCCTGTTTTTTTTCATGATTTGTTCACTTTGATCTGTTGTCCGCGGGTCCCAGCAGTCTAATCTCGTGCAGGCTCAAGCCATAACGCCCGCCGGGCGGATTGAACTTCAATTCCACCCCATTCCAACCGGGACTGAAATTCGCGGAGTAACACAACCAGAGGTTTCTGCCGTCGTCGCTGATGAACTTGCTCGGGAAATTCAGGAAGTACGCCTGCTCGCCGAAATCCTTCATGTGGGCGACCATCCGCCAGGGACCGGTGATCTTGTCGGCTTCCAGGATGTAGGAGGTCATCTTCGCCACGGTCGGCCAACCATCGGTAACGCACATCAGGTACTTCTTGAGACCGGGAACGTATGTGGCTGTGACGCATCCCATGTGATTGTTCCACTCGAGCAGGGGCTTGATATTCCCGAAATCCGCCGCCCAGACCGGTTGCCCCTGCGGATTGTGTCCGGCAAAAAACTCGTAGGAGGCAAGGTTGTTGATGGTTTCGGGCGAGGGTGTGACCCTTACGAGATAGACCTGATCCGCGGTGATCCAACTCAGATTGCCGTGCGCGAATTCCCCCTTACATTCCGGATTGGTCTCGAACGCTTGTCCGGGAGGCCCTGGCCTGATACACGGGCGCGGTTTGGGGTCCGTGACCGTTGCGCCCATCCCGAGCAGGTACGCCTTCCCATCCGGCGAGTGCTCCATGTTCTTGCCAAAGTCCACGAAGTGCGGCGCCCCCATCTTCACCGGGCCGAGATATTTGTCCGGCTCGGGAAACAACGGGTTTTCGGGCGAGAGTGGTGAAGGAGCCCAAGTCTTGCCCAAGTCCCTTGAGATCTGGAAGCCCGGCATCGGCCCGAGGTTCGGCCAGTTCCACGTGAAGCCTTGGTGCACAAGATTGGCGGACGGGCCGAGGCAGTAGGTGCCGTAGTACCAAATGCCGTCGTGCATCAGGGAGCCGCACGGGTACCTTCCCCTGTAGGGCTTCGAGTCGGCCTTCTTGGGCGGAGAGGTGTTCCTGATGATCAGCTTCAGCGGGTCGTCACCGGTCATCACGGCATGGCCGGTGCGCCGGCCGTTCTCCTCGCTGCCCCCTGACGTGCATCGCACGCCGTCGGTGATTCCGTCGGTCCAAGGCGAATACAGGTTTCCGTCGCTCGCCCAGGACGGATAAAAGGTGTCGCCGCAGTGATAATCGCCGTGGCGGCCGGTGAAGAAGATCCCCGTCAGCGTCGGCGAGCGCGGGAACGGGCAGTCGTCGGGAATGGAGGAGTTCCAGGCGAAGCCTTTGCTGGCATCGCCCGGCGGCGTGTCCTTGTCGCCGGTTGCGGAAACCCCGACGGTCACGCTTCCAAGCAGGAAGAACACCGCGACCGCAGCGGGGGCGGCCGCGATCGTCGAAATGTGGAATCGCCAGATCATTTGACTGCTTTCAACATTTCCATGGCCCATCCTGGACGTGTCCTGCCTTTTGTCTGGATGACGTCCTCGGTGCTGTCTAAGCGAGGGGCCACTTCCGCGGTCGAAACCAGTGACGACGGCATGGCCGACAGCGAGCCGATGATCTTGAGAAAATCACGTCGCTTCATCGCTTGGTCCTTCGGTGTCAAGTAGGTCGATTTCTTCCGGTGCGGTTTCTTGTCGTCATGATTCTCTCATTTTGAGTTGCAGGGCAACAAAACCAATCGGAGGCATTTGCATAAATATCTTTCTATTCGGCATCCAGTCGCTGGCCGTCTTTGAGAAGGCGTGCGCGAAGCTCTTTGTATGGGACGGCTTGCACGTCTGCGTTCTTGTCGATTGCGATACAGGCCGCCGTTGCAGCACTCTGCCCCAAGGCCATAAACACCGGTTCCATGCGGATCGACCCGTGCGCCACGTGCGAGGCCGAGAGGCAGATGGGCACCAGGACGTTCTCGCACTCGCCCTTGCGCGGGATGATCGAGCGGTACGAGATGCCATAGGGCCTGGGCGGCACGCGCCAGATCGTCCCATCGCGGCGAGCGTGCCCGTTTTCATCGACGTAGTACTGCAC
>JAPLMO010000229.1 GCA_026386995.1 Planctomycetota bacterium
GTCACGATGCGGCGAAACCAGGCGTTGCCGAAGGCCGTGTCCGGCGCCAGCGACAGCGCCAAGGCCGGCAGCAGGCCCGCGATGCCCACCGGAAACCCGTCGAACCGGACGCCGACGTAAAGGCAGCGGACGATCTCGGCCGCAGTGACGCCCTCGAGGTCGCTTCGGCAGACGATGAGCAAGATGATGCGGGCGACGGAGAAGACCAGGAAACCCGCCCCGCCGAGAATCCACAGGGCGCGAACGCGATGGCTGAGGAACCCGGCCGCCAGGCGCGCCCCCCTGCCCCGCGGCGTTTGCGGTCCGGCCGGTCGAGTTGTCTCTTGCGTCTGGTTCATGGGACCGCTTGTGATGGCGCCGGCCATCCGATGAGATTGTGCCCGCCGCGATGTTCACGGCCGTCGCCGTGTGCGGCGACGGCTAAACGCAGGATACGTCGCACGGCTACGGCAGGTTCTTGTCCGTCAGGCCGATGTCGTGGGCGATGTCGCGAAACTCGTCGCGTGAGATTTCTTCGAGGCGGCGGCCGCGCCCTTTGAGTTTCTCGTTGAACTTCACGGCCTTCTCCTGCATGACGCCGTGGGTGTCCTCGCTGCCGCCGACGAGGTGAAAGTTCTCTCCGCGCGTAATGCGGACGTGGCCGTCTTTGCCGTCGAGGCCCATGCCCAGCAGCCAAGCCTTCTTTTCGGATTCTTGCGACTTCATAACAACGTATTAATAGCAGCCCGGCTGGCCGGCGTCAAGCGCGTGAGGCCGGTGTTGTGCCTTTTGGATGTCGTGCCTTTTGGATTGACAGAAAGCCGCCGACGGGTAGACTACATTGCTTCAAGGCATGGGGAACGGTTCGGAACGGCTCCGAACAAGCCAGTTCATGGGAGGCGGCAGCAGTGCCGGACCCTAACAAGAGAGACCACACGCCCGTGGACAACGTGGGTGCAGGCCAGACGCCCGAAGAGGGGCTGGTTGCGCCGGTTGACGAACTGGCGCCCGAAATCCGCCAGATGGCCGACAGTTGCTTCGAGCGGGGCGGCCAGGCCACCGTCAAGGGCAATTTTGACTATGCCCTGCGCCTGTACATGGACGGCCTGAAGTACAACCCGCGCGACGTCGAGAAGGGGCACAAGGGTCTCCGTGAACTCTCGCTACAGTGGCGCGGCTCCGGCAAGGGCGGCGGATTCGGCTCGCTCGTCACGCAGGCCAAGGTCCTGTTCAGCCAGACGCTCGGCCGTCCGAAAGAGGCCATGATGGACCTCCTGAGCGCCGTGGCCAAAAACCCGCATAACGTCACGCTCCTGGCCCAGTTGATGCAGACCGTCCGGCGCCTCGACTACATCGACGTGGCCATTTTCTGGGGCGAAGCCGCCCGCGACGAGGCCCTCCGGACCAAGAAGCCACAGAAGCAGATTTTCACCACCCTGGCCGACATGTACGAGTCGATCCGCGAGTTCAAGAAGGCGCTGGACTCCCTGACGTACGCCATCAAGGTCGACCCCGGCGACCGCACGCTCGACCAGCGGTGCAAGAACCTGGCGGCCCAGGTCAGCATCGAGTCCTCCAAACTGGAATCGATCAAGGGCTTCCACGACATCATTCTCGACAAGGCCCAGGCGTCCAAGTCCGCCTCACAGAAGACCATCCACACCGAGGAACAACTCGAGGTGCAGTTCGAGGAACTCAAGCAGGCGTACGAGGCCGACCCGAAGAACCCAGCCAAGATTTCGGCCTTGGCCGACTGCCAGTACCGACGCGGCAACATGGACGAAGCGATGGCCCTCCTCCAGTCGGCTCTCGACCAGACGAAAGAGTACCGCTTCAAGATGCGGATGGACGACATCCGCGTGTCCGAGTTCCGCCGGGTGCTGCGCGAACTGAAGGAGCAGATGGAAACCGACCCCTCGCGCGCCGACCTCAAGGCCAGACGCCAGGAAGTGAGCGTCCAGCGCGACGCTTTCGAACTGGAGGTCTTCACCGAACGCCAGAAACAGTATCCGACCGACATGAACATCCGCTACGAACTCGGCGTTCGCGAGTACCACATGGGCCGGCACGACGAGGCCATCGTGTCGTTCCAGCAGTCGACCCGCGACCCCAAGCGGCGCATCCAGGCCCTGAACATGCTCGGGCGGTGCTTCTTCGCCAAGAAACTCTACCAGGAAGCCCAGAGCCAGTTCGAGACGGGCATCCAGCAGTACGAAATGTCGACCGACCCGCTGGCCAAGGAACTGCGCTACAACCTCGCCATGAGTTTCGAGACGCAGGCCAAGTGGCCGCAGGCCATCGAGTGGTACAGCGTCATCGTTCAGCAGGACTACACGTATCGCGATGCAGCCAAGCGCCTGGAGGCGCTGCGAAAGAAAGCCACCGAAAGCGAAAAGAAAGCGTAACCCGCGGAGGGGCCCGACGCCTCGAGGCGCCAGGCCCTGCCCCGCCCAGGAAGAAAAAGGAGAGTTACCGAGATGCCGCATTCGTTGTCTGCCAAAAAACGCGTTCGCCAGAACATCAAACAGCGGGAACTTAATCGCGAACTTAAGAGCCGCATCCGCACCATCCGGCGCGCCTTCGCGAAGGCCCTGGAGACCAAAGACTTCGCCGCCGCGCGCGCCAAACTGAAGGAATGCACGACGCTCCTGCACCGCGCGGCCAACACCGGCCCGGTCCATCGCAACGCCGCCGGCCGCATCATCAGCCGCATGCAGAGCCACCTCGTGGCCGCCGAGAAGGGCGAGACAACGGCGTAATCCTGCGTCTCGGACGAAGGGGCAGGCTGCGGCCTTCCGGCCATCAAGCCTCCCTGGTGCGGGCATCAGGTAACCGAGCATGGCCAACGTCGTTTCCCGGTTTGAGGATGCTTTCGCCCGCTGGCTGGGGGCTACTTCCGCGTTTGCATTCTGGAAGGGCCGCGTGGCCCTTTACGCCATCCTTCGGGCCTTGGGCGTCGGCGAAGACGACGAGGTCATCCTGCCCGGCTTCACCTGCGTCATGGACGTCAACCCCATCAAGTACCTCGGGGCCAGGCCGGTCTATGTCGACATTGAGCCCGTGACGTACAACATGGACGTCCGCCTCCTTGAAGGCAAGATCACCTCGCGCACGCGGGCCATCCTGGCCCAGCATACTTTCGGCTACCCGTGCGAAATGGATGCCATTCTGGAGATCGCCGGCCGCCACGGCGTCCCCGTCATCGAGGACTGCTGCCTGGCCGTCGGCAGCACCTATAAGGGCAAGCGTTGCGGCACGTTCGGGCTGGCCGCCTACTGGTCGTTTCAGTGGAACAAGCCGTTTACGACCGGCATCGGGGGGCTGGCCACGACGAGCGATTCCGGCCTGGCGGCCCGCGTCCGCACGATTTGCGAGGCCGAACTCCGGGCGCCCTCCGCCAAGGCCGCGCTAAGTTGCGCTGTACTGCTAGGCGCCGGGTCTGGGGACCAGGTTTTCCGGTTTGTAGTCTCCAAGGCGCACGAATCCAAAACGCAAGACCCCCGCGGCTGTTCCCAAGCCATAGGCGACGTGGAGAAGCGGAAACACGGGGGCTGCCAGCAGCATGGCCGCCGTCCGGTATCGCAGGGCCAGTTGGACGGCCGACCCAATGGCCAGCAAGGCGTAAAACGCCAAGACACCCGCGTAGGCCATCCACAGAGCCCCGTGCGTAGCGTGGTCCACTGTTTGGCTCAAGTCCTCGAGCAGGGCCATCGCCCCCCCCGCGACAATCCCTAGGACGAACAAGGCCGGGGCGACGTGTCGCCATGCGAAACTCGCCGGCGTGATCCGCCAATTCAGCATGGCGTACAACCCGTTGCGGTAGTTCTGGGTCATCAGGCGCCAGATGGTGTCGCGGCCAATGTAATAGGCGTTGACGGCCGGCGTCAGGTAAATCCGCCCCCCGGCACGGCGCAGGCGGCTGTTGAACTCATTGTCCTGGTTGCGGATGAGCCGCTCATCAAACAGGCCGAGCCGCTCAAACACGCTCCGGTGGTAGAGCGCGGGGCTGACCGTATCAACAAAGCCCTCCCGATGAACGGTCCGGAAACTGGAACCCACGCCAAAGCGGCTCCCGAGGACGGCGGCGGCCAGCCGGGCCTGGAGGGAGGCGTTCGCCGCCACAGCCATGCCCGCGCCGCCCACGATGTCCGCGCCAGTCTCCTCCATCTTGGCCAGACAGACCGGCAGGTAAGCCGGCTCGATCGTGGTATGGGCGCTGGTCAGAAGGATCGTATCGCCGCGGCTGGCCTTGATGGCCCGATTGAAGCCCATCGGGGCGATCCGTTCCGGATTATCGACCAGGCGAACGCAGGGATGCGCGGCGGCCAGGCGTCCGAGGACTTCGCGGGTCCGGTCGGTGCTCATCCCATCGGCCACCACAATCTCCAACTGCTCTTCAGGCAACTCGCTCGTGAGGAGGCTCGTGAGGCACTTCTCGATGTGCTCCTGCTCGTTGCGGCTGGCCAGCACCACCGATACGCGTGGAAAGGGCGGAGTCGCCATCGTTCTCTCCTTGGGCCGCCTTTCCGACGGACGGTCCCGTTTGGCCTCAAGCGTCTGGCGCAGGCCGCACCTGGCCATGCGCAGTCCGGACAGAATCAGCCCTGCGAGGCCGCCTCCTGCAAAACCTTCTCAATCTGCTCCACCAGGCGGCGCCGGTCGAATCGCCGGGCCGCCAAGGCTTGGGCCCGATGGCCCATTTCACGCCGGCGGGCGGGGTCGCCGGCCAACTCACGAATGGCCCGGCTCATCGCCGGGGCGTCCTCGGGCGGCACCACGAGGCCGCAGCCCTCGTCCCGACAGAGCCAACCGGCCTCGCCGTCGAAGTTGACCAGGACGGGCAACCCGGCCGCCAGGTAATCCATGAACTTGTTCGGGCACGCCGTGTCGAAAATCGAGAGGTTCTCCAGGGTCATCAGGCCCAGGTCGCACGCCTTGAGAACACCGGCCAGGGCCTTCTTCGGCAACGGGTTGAGCCACAGCACGTTGTCCAAGCCGCCTTGGCGGGCCTGATCCATGAGAGATGCCTTCAGAGCCCCCTCACCAATGAACACCAGCCGGATGCGCGGGTCGTCCTTCAGGAGCGCCGCCGCTTTGAGTACCCAGCCGAGCGCGTTCACCCGCCCGTGCGCGCCGGCATAGACGGCGACGAACTTGCCCTCCAAGCCGTGGGTCCGGCGCCAGGCCGTGTCGGGAGCAGCCGCATCGAACATCGCACAATCCGCCCCCAGCGGGATAACGACCACCTTATCCGCCGCCGGGCCGAGTCGCGCCCGCAGCCGCTCGCCCATCCGTTGGCTGATGACCACAATGCGGCTGGCGGCGCGGTAGAAGGTCCGTTCCGCCAGCCCTGCCGCCCAGATGAGCACGGGGTTCCTGAGTGCCCCGACCTCGACGGCCGTCTCGGGCCAGATGTCGCGGACCTCGAACACAAACGGCACGCGCCGGAGCCACCACGCAATCGCCCCCGGAAATCCCGCCGTCAGCGGCGTGCTGGTGGCAAAGACCACGTCGGCGTCGCGAACCCGCAGGACCTCGATGGTACTG
>JAPLMO010000109.1 GCA_026386995.1 Planctomycetota bacterium
ATCGCCGCAAGGCAGTAACCGCTCAGTTTTGGGCGCTCCTTCCCCTGCCGGGTGGCATGCCTACAGATTGGTCGCCTGGGCGACCCGACGTTTGCCCGCCACAGGCGGGCAGGCTGTGGGCATGCTCCATGGCCGCGGCGACAGCATGCCCAGCGAACAGCGCGCTGGGCATGCCACCCAGCGCGACGCTAACCGCGTACCCTGACCCGCCGCGCAAATTGCAGCCTTCGGCCCCATGGGTAGGGGGTCAGGAGCACTACAGGCGGGGCTCCTGACGCCCCCCTCGTAATTAAAAGGGGGACACCCATGGACCTTCCGGCGCGTCAGTCCGGCCGCCTGGAGGGCCTCTATGGGTGTCCCTCATTTATTTCGGGCCCCTGGAAGGGTCGGCGGAGAATCCTCACTATTCCGATAGGGTATACTAAAGTATATAATCGGAGGTGACCAAAACCGCTCGGCGGGTGCAAAACGGTATCAAGTTCCGATCAAAAGCGCGTAAGAAGTGATCAAACAGGCTCAAGTTTCGTCTTGCCTATCTTACCAAACGACCCCCAAAACCGCATTGGCGCTAGCGCCAAGTGGGTTTTCGGGCCTTCACGGCGCGAAAAGCGCCCGATTTTGCCCTCCGGTGTATACTAAAGTGAACGCGATACAATTCGCTACTAAAGGCTATAATCCCCCCCCCCCGGCCCACCTACCCGGCGACCTTGCCCCGGCGAATGCAACAGGGCTTCTTGCGGCTACTCGACGATGTAGTCCTGCGGCGCAAGTTCGATGCGGCGGCCGGCCTTCATCGCCTCGACGGCCTTCAGGGCCGAGACGCAGGTCTGGAAGCCGACCTCGGCCGGGCAGGTGAGTTTCGCCGTGCCGCGCAGGGCGTTGAAGAAGTTTGCGAGGTGGTGCCAGTGAGGAGGCTTGTTGTCCGGAGTGGCGATTAATTGGGGATAAAGGCGTAGTTGTGGGAAGGCACTGTTAGGGTCGCACCGAGTCCTGATTGCCTCAAGCCCGTGGTCCAACCAATCGGGAGGCAAGTTGAACCATGCGCTGTGCATAGTGCAGCCAATACGAATCTCCGCGTCCTTGCTCTCCCACGGGCTTACCGGTGTCTCCGGAGCACGCAAGAAGCCGCCTTTGGAAACGTCTTCCGACACGCCCATCGCGCCCTCGTTGCCGAGAAACGCCTCGTAGAACCCGCCGTCATCCGTCCAGGTCAGCGTGTTGTGCACGCCGCGAATGGTCTTCGTCTTGCCTTCCCATGTGTAGTCCCACTCGAAGAAGCACGTGGCGTTGTCGTACAACTCGAAGAAGTCGTAATAATCCAGGCCGCCGCTGGCCATCACGCCCTTTGGCGTGGCGTGGAGGAACCAGTTGAAGACGTCGATCTGGTGGGCCGCAAGGTTGACGATCTCCCCGGCGCTGAACTTCTCAAACCACCGCCAGTTGCGGTGCTCGTTCATCGAATCGAACCCGTACCGCCGCAGAGTCTCGGCCGGTATGGCCTGGCTCTCGGGCCACTTGTACGGGACGCGCTTGTGGCCATGCCACTGGCCGTACACGCTCATGATGCGGCCGATGGCCTTCTTCTCGTAGAGGTACTCCAGGGCCGTGTGGTATCGCGGGTTCGAGCGATGCTGGCGGCCGATCTGGAGCAACCGGCGGGCCTGCCTGGCCGCGCGGACCACCTCGCGTGCGTCCTCGATGGTCGTGGTCATTTCCTTTTCGCAGTAGACGTGGAGTTTGGCCTTGAGGCACGCGATCGTCTGCGCGGCATGAAACGAATCGGGCGTGGCGATGATGACCGCGTCGAGGCCCTTCTCCCTGGCGAGCATCTCGCGGTAATCTTCGTAGACGCTGACCGGCTGGAGCCGCTTCTTTAGGATTCCGGCGGCGTACTTCTGGGCGTAGGGCCAGATGTCGCAGACGGCCTTAAAGCGGACGCCGGGGATGTTGAGGCAATAGTTGATGAGGTCGCGGCCGTGGCGGCCGGCGCCAATGATGGCCAGGTAGAGGTCGTCGGTTCTTGAAGAATCCGCTGCCATGCGGCAACTCCTGATCTACACCCCCGCGACGGCGAAGTCCTCGGGCTTGAATTCTATGCGCCGGCCGGTCTTCATGGCTTCCAGCGCCCCGAAGACCGTTGCGGCCGCCTGGTACCCGACGTCCGCGGGGCAAGTAAGTGTACCCCCGGCGCCAGCGGAGTCGAGGAAGTTCTTGAGGTGGTACCATGCCGCGGGCCTCGTCTCCTCGGGGTACGGGATGGGCGGATGGACGCGGAGAAGGCGCTGGTTCGTAACGACCTGGACCTCGGGCTTTTTCGCATCGTTCAGGCTGCGTATGGAGTCGCCGACCGCGACGTACACGACCGGGAGGCCTTTTTCCCAGGCGGCAAGGGGTGTTTCGGCTTCCTGCATGATGCCGCCGACGTTCGGGTCCTCGGAGATGGCCACGGCGCCTTCCTTGCCGACGAAAGACTCGATGTGCCCGCCGAGTTGGAAACTGGTCTGGATGCGGCAGGCCCCGCGGACGGTTCGGGCCGGGCCTTTGCGTGCGTACTGCCACTCGAGCAGGCACACGGCGTTGTCATACAGGTCAAAGAAGTCGTAGTAGTCGAGCCCGCCCACCATGCGGATGGCCGACGGCGTTGCGTGAAGGAACCAATTCAGCACGTCGAGTTGATGCGACCCGAGGAGGGCCAGTTCGCCGGCGCTGAATTTCGACAGCCAGCGCCAGTTGCGGTGCTCTTCCATCGAGGCGTAACCGTACTTCCGCAGGGTTTGCTCCGGGATGGCGCTGGCCGGGTCGCAGGTCTGACGGACCCTCTTGTGCCCGTGCCAGTGGCAGGAGGCCTGGCCGATCCGGCCGATGCCTTTCTTCTCGTCTATGAGGTCCAGCGCCGCGCGGTAACGCGGGTTCGACCGGCGCTGCTGCCCCACCTGGAGCCGCCTGCCCGTGCGCCGCGACGCCAGCACCATCTGCCGCGCGCCGGCAAGGGTGTGGTGCATGGGGGCTTCGCAATAAACGTTCAGGCCGGCCTCCAGGCAAGCAACGGCCTGGTCGGCGTGGAAGGAGTCGGGCGTGGCGACGATTGCGGCATCGAGGCCCTTTTCCTTATCGAGCATCGCGCGGTAGTCCTCGTACTCGGCGGCCGCCTGCCCATGCTGAGAGAGCAGCGCGGCGGCCTGGCGGCGGGCGTGCGGCCAGATGTCGCAGACGGCCGCTACCTGCACGCCCGGGATTGCGAGGCCGCAACGGATGAGTTCAAGGCCCTGGGTTCCGGTTCCGATGACGGCCAGGCGCAGGGAATCTCCGCGGGTGGAATCTGCCATGGGTTTCCGGCCGCTGCGCGGCGTGCGTTATGGCCTGCCGCGCAGACGTGCCGCCTCCGGGTTGTGTGGCGGACGATGCGCCGCGGTGCGGCCCGTTGCCGCCGCCGTGCGTCCGTCCGCTATTAACTCGCACGGGCGGGGAGTTTCACGCGGGTATCTTTGGCCTCGTCAAAAGCGTTTTATTTAGCCCCCCGTGAATACACGGGGGGCCGAACGTTGGGGTGCGCGTATCGCCGCGCCGCCCCCGGTGTATTCACCGGGGGCTAAATATGACAGCGCGGGCCGGTTATTTCGCGCCGCCGGCCGCCCACCTGATCGCCTGGATGTACAGCGTCTGCATTTCCTTGCTCGCGTACGCCTTGGAGTCGTGGCCGAGTTCGAGGTAGCAGACGTTGGCCTTG
>JAPLMO010000480.1 GCA_026386995.1 Planctomycetota bacterium
GGACCACCGCATCGTGGACGGTGTGGTGGGAGCACAGTTCCTCGAGGTCATCCGCGACGCCCTTGAGGCGCCGCAGAAACTGGTCGAATGAGACATTGTTGATGCCGGCCTACGACGTGGCGAAAACGTACCAAGCCACGTACGCCACGCCGCCCAGCGCCCCGGCCGCGAGCATGGCGGCCGCCGCGGCCAGGTAGCCCAAACGCCGGTGGGTCCGCAGGAACATCGTCTGGTACTCAAACAGGATCTGGCGGTGGCTGGTCTCCAGAATGGCGATGGCCTTCAGGTGGCGGCGGCTGCTTTCCTCGGTGGTCTTGAAGGCCGACCGCAGGTCCGTAATTCCGTCGAGCATCGATTCCAGCACCAGCGACTGGCGCTCCATGAGTCTGTTGGTCTCGCGAGCAAGTTCCCCCTGCGCCAGCGCCAGGTCGGGCAGGCGCTTCATTGAAGCGGCGATGGCGCGAGTCGCCTGGCGGTGGCCCTCGAGTTCCCCGGCGATGTGTTCGAGCGAGCGGATGCCCGCGGCACTGCCGGCCGCGGTCTCGGCGATGCGGCGCGGCAGTTCCTCCAGCGATTGCATCCACTCCGGATCGAGCGGATACAGGTGGGGCGCAGGCGACCCCGCATCGTTCGGGCCTGCATCGGAAGCGGCGGGTGACGTGCACCCGTCGCCGGGTTTTCTCTGCGCAGCAGCCACGGCGGCGATGGCGCCGCTGGCGGAGGGCAGGGCGTCGGCGCCCGTGTTTTCGGCAGGCCCGGTCCCCGGCCGCCTGTGCGAGCGGCCGTTGCCGCCGTTTGTGCCCCCGAACCAGCCCTTAACGCGCTCCAGAAGCCCCAGTGCGGTCATGGCACACACTCCCGAGAGGCGAGTGAAGAGTGCAGAATGCGGAGTGCAAAATAAACGGCAAGAATCACCGACGGCGCAAGCCTGCCGTGCCCACACTTTCCTCGCTCGTGTCAGTTATCGGACGATGGGAAGGGCGATCATCACAGAAACTCGCAGTATCTGGCCGCCTGCGCCGCCGCAAGTTATGCCTTGCCTGCCCGGCGGCCGTGCGGGGATAATACGCCCGTTCGATTTTGGCCAAGGAGTACCTCATGCGTCTCGCCAGGCGCGCAACACTCGTCACAGTTGCCGCATGCCTCTGCGCTGCCATCGTCGCGGCGCTCTCGGGCACTGCCGCATGGGCCGCAACCAGGACGCTCGTCGTCGAGGCCGGCAAGGTCGCCCGCGCGAATGTGCCGATGAGCGTGCCGGTGCCGCAGGGCGCCACCCAGGCGAAGATGACCGACGGCGCCAAGGAGGTACCCTGCCAGGTGGCCGAGGGCAACCTGTGCTGGATCCTCGACGACCTGGCGGCCGGGGCGACGAAAGCGTATACCGTCGACTTCGGCGCGGCATGTTCCGCCGACCCGAAGGCGGTCCGGCTCGATGCGACCGCCGAGACCGTCGAGATCTCCATCGACGGCAAGCCGTTTACCACGTATCACGTCGATAACCCCAAGATCGTGGGGGTCCGGATCAAGCGTCCCTATTTCTGGCCGGTCCTAGGGCCCGATCAAACGCCGATGACGCGCCCCTGGCCGTGTGCCGACGCCGACCCCTCTGACAAGGCCAAGAAGGACCACCCGCACCACACGAGCCTCTGGGTGGCGTACGGCGAGGTGGGCGGCGTCGACAACTGGTCGAATACCGAGAAGGCCGGCTGGCAGGTCCACAAGGTGTTCAGCAAGATGCAGGGCGGCCCGGTCGTCGGCTGGTTCCGCGAGACGCTCGACTGGACCGATGCCGCCAGGAAGCCGAACTTGGCCGAAGTCCGCACCGCCCGCTTTTGGCGCCTGCCCCAGGCCGGCCGCATGATCGACCTGGAGATCGCGTTGCAGGCCAGGTACGGGAAGGTGGTTTTCGGCGACACGAAAGAGGGCGGCATCTGCTCGACGCGCATGCGCACCGAATTCCGCGCCGACAAGGACGGCGCCGACGGCCGCCTTGTGCTCTCGACCGGCCTGGCCGGCGACCCCGCCTGGGGCAAACGCGCCGACTGGTGCGATTCCTCCGGCCTCGTGGCCGGCAAGCGGTACGGCTACGCCATCTTCGACGCGCCCGGCAACCCCGCATTCCCGACGCGCTGGCACGCCCGCTCGTACGGCCTCGTGTCGACCAACCCGTTTGCCGTCGCCGCCTTCGAGAAGGGCGCTCCGAAAAACGAGGTCACGCTGGAGGAAGGCAAGGAAATGGTGTTCCGCTACCGCCTCTACTTCCACCCCGGCGACGAAAAGGCCGCCGCCGTGGCCGCACGTTACGCCGACTACGCCGACCCGCCGGTTGCGGCATACACGTCTGGCACCGCCACGGCCGCGTCACGAAGGGCGAGGGAAACCCCTGGCATCCGATGAACCGCGGCGGCCTGTGCGCATGCGGCCAGTCGGGGTACGTGACGAGGAGAGCCGCACGTACGATGCCTCGCCGCCGGGGATTATAGCCTATAGTAGCGAAACGTATCGCGTTCACTATAGTATACACCGGAGGGCGAAATCGGGCGCTTTTCACGCCGCGCGAGGCCGAAAACCCCCTTGGCGCTAGCGCCAAGGCCGTTTTTTCGTCTTTTGGTAAGATGGGTAAGGCGCTTTTTTACTGGTTTTTGATACTTCTTACGCGCTTTTGATCGGAACTTGATACCTTTTTACGCCCCGCGCGGCGGTTTTGACACCCGCCGTTATATACTATAATATATACGACTGGAATGGTCGTGATTTCCCGACACCCCTTCCGGCGCCCCCAAAACAATCAGGGACAGCGCCAAGCGGTTTCGGCGGGCCGGGTCGGGGGTCCGGACGGCGTTGGCGCTGTCCCTGATTTCGGGCGGTTCGCCCACCCCGGCGGCCTCAGGGACTGCCATTTTGGCAGTCGTGCTTGGGCCGTGAGGTCGGGATTCGGGAGCCGGGAACCTGCCAAATTGGCTAACGGACCTCAACGCAAGCCCGCCCTGATGGCGGCCCTGATGGCGAATACGCTTGACAGTCAGGGGCCGCGCGGGCATAAATCATGGTTATGCAAGGGCAACTCACCAGCCTCGACCTCTTCTGCGGCTGCGGTGGGTTCACGCTGGGGCTGAAGCAGGCGGGTTTGACGACCTTGGCGGCCATCGACTTCGCTCCCGACGCTATCGAAGTTTTCCGGGCCAACTTCCCCGAGGTTCCCGTCATTCTTGAGCGGGACCTTACCGTGTTCCCGCCCGAAGCCTTGGCTGCCATGATCGGCCGGGACCGGGTGGACGTTGTTGTGGGCGGCCCGCCCTGCCAGGGCTTCAGCAACGTCCGCCGCCGCGACGGGGCCAACCACGGCCAGCGCATCGTGCCCGACGAGCGCCGCGAACTGTACAAGCAGTTTCTGGCCTATGTGGCGTTCTTCACTGTGCCTGGGTTTGTCTTCCGGGATGCCTGAAGAACATGGAGTTCCAGATGCGCCGGCCTTGGTCGCGCGACGAACTGCTTATCGCATTCAATCTCTACTGCCGTATGCCATTTGGGCGGATGCATCAGCGGAACCCCGCGATCATTGCCGTAGCCAAACATCTTGGCCGGACGCCGGGGTCCGTCGCCATGAAACTCTGCAACTTCGCATCATTTGATCCTTTGCTCCAGGCACGCGGGGTGCGAGGACTTTCGGGCGCATCGCTGGCTGATCGTGCGGTTTGGGATGAGTTCCACGCCGACTGGACGCAACTGGCTCTCGATAGCCAGCAGGCCGTGGGACGCCTCTGCGGACGCGAGCCTGTTGTCGCTGAGGAATTTCCGGAAATTCCGCAAGGTCCTTCTGAGGCAGTGCGGTCAGTGCGCGTGCGCCTTGTGCAGTCCTTCTTCCGGCAAGCGGTGCTGGCGAGCTATGAAGGAAAGTGCGCTATCTGTTCGCTGGGCATCAGGCGGCTCCTCACGGCGGGCCACATCATCCCTTGGAGCATGAACCGTGAGCGTCGCGCCGATCCGACGAACGGCCTGGCCTTGTGTTCGTTGCATGAGAGGGCGTTTGACACCGGGCTGCTTGCCGTGGACGATTCCATGCGGGTGATGGTGGCCGCGGCAGCACGATGTGACCGCCCGCCCCCCGTTCACCGCGTCGCGCTTCTGGAGATTGAGGGTTCGAGACTTGTCCGCCCTCGACGCTTTGCCCCCGATCCATCAGCCCTTGCGTGGCATCGGGAAAACGTGTTTGGGCGTGGCAGCGCAACAACGGGCAGAAATATAGGGGCCGTCTGAGACGCTTTCCGCAGCCATGGGAGTTATTGGCCGGGAGAGAAAAGACTGGCGGTGCATCCTATTGTCAAACAACAGTTTAGATCATCGGCCTCATGATGCTGGCAGCACTTGGTGGGACTATTTGATGCCGGGGTAATGGCGGGGGTGGCTGGCAAAGGATTATTTGAGGAATTGCTCTTGACTTTCCGGCATTATGGGCGATAATATAGGGGTCTACGGTGGTAAGACAACCTGCTGATCCTCAATCCATAAAGCGCATCTTTGACCTGGCTGGCGATCCCGACAAAGTCGGGACGACCAAGATGGCCGAGTACGACATGATGGGTCGGGGCCTCACCACGCATGATGTCTGCGACATCCTCCGCGACTGGATTGCCCAGGGCAACGAAGTTCGACAGACAACTATGATGGGTCAGGATGCCGGCGCACCCGGCTACGAGATCAAGCCTACAATTGACAACGTGCTTTTCTATATCAAGGTGATCTTGCGTCATCCGGGCACGCCGGACGAAATGCTGTACATCGTATCTGTGCATCCGAACCGGTGACCGTGGCTAACGGAGGACAACATGGCAACTGAATGCCCGGTGTGCGGCAAGGTCGCACTGGAGAAACGTCAAGGGGAGTTCCGCTTCACCCCGCCGCCGGAGATTCCGGGTGGCGAGATGGTGATTCCTGATGCCACTTGGGAGGAGTGCAGCGCCTGCGGCGAGCAGATGCTTCCGCCGGCGATTGGTGAGGCGCTGTTGGCTGAGCGATACCGCCGACTGGGATTGCTCAGCCCCGGCGAGATTGCCAAGATACGGCAGCGCGCGGGGCTGACCCAGGTGGAGATGGCCGAGTTCCTTGGCGTCGGCGAGAAGACATACGCTCGGTGGGAGTCCGGCCGCTCCATTCACAACTTGTCCAGCGACAACTTGATCCGCCTGGTTGCTCAAAGCCCTGAACAGTTTCCCCGACTGAAGGCACAGCGCGATCCCGGGCGGCAGAACCTGATTGCAGAGTACATCCGCAGCCTGCCGCAACTCAAAGGCAGCAGCAGGCTGGGCTTGGCCGCCCACGGCGGCGAACTTGATCCTGCCATTGCGGAGACATTGCGAAAGCGCCTGCTGGAGATCGTCGAGTTGCGCAAGAAGGGTTGATTCGTGGACAACTTCAAGGCCAAGTACCTGGAGATTCAGCCACACGAGATTGTCCGGCACGTCCTCAAGGAGAGCGGCCAGGACCGCCGCGATGCCGTTAACGTCAAGCAAATCCTCACCTACCTGGGGCTGGATTTTTATACCTTCGATTTCGATTCCGTTTTCTGCGAGCAGGCCAAGGCGGGTGGAAAGAGTCCTCGCGCGCTCCTCTCGTATCATGAGCGCGTTATTGCGACGGACAGCCGCCTGATTTCTGCCCATGAACGGTTCAGCGTCCTTCACGAGGTGGCTCACTACGTGTTGCCGAACCACCAATACGAACTCTTTCTGTGCGACGAGGCAACCCTTGACGGCAGAAGCGACCGGGTTCTGGAGATGGAGGCCAACGAACTGGCTGCCGACTTGTTGTTCCAAGGCGACCGCTTCACGCTTGAGGCCAATAGCCTGCCCATCTCGGCGGCTACCATCAAGTCGCTCAAAACCAAGTACGACGCCTCCTTTGAGTCCACGGCCCGTCGTCTGGTGGAGAAGAGCATGCGGCCTTGCATGCTGATCTCGTTCCGAAGAACAGATGATGGCCGCCGCATTGACCTAGACGCCCCGCCTGCGTGGCGAATGCGGTACTGCGCGGCGTCGCCGTCCTTCGGCGCCCGATTCTTCACCGCAGTCGAGGGAGCAGTGCCCTCTGCCGTTGCCCTTCAGTTGATGCAGCCCGGCCGGGACTTCGCAGATAGCATTGCCATCGAGTTAAAGGTGGATGCCCGTAAGGGCGAGGCGGCCCGCTTCAACGCCGAATTCTTCTACAACCAGTACAACATCTTTGGTATCCTTACGCCATCTGGCAAGTAGAGGTAGCAATCTAGATGGGCCTGTGCATGGCCGTTGTTCGGCCGTCCGGACATCGTTTTCCCCGCCGCACGCTTGGCGGTCTTCGTTGACGGGTGTTTCTGGCACGGTTGCCCGAGGCACTATACAAAGCCGGCCAACAACCGCGCGTTCTGGCGGCACAAACTCGAAGCCAACCGCGCCCGCGACCGCCGGGTGAACCGTGAACTGAATCGCCTTGGCTGGCGCATCCTGCGCATCTGGGAACACGACCTGCGCCTGCCCAAGCCGCGCTGCATGGCCCGCCTGAAACGACTCCTTGCCACTCGTTTATGGCGACGGGGTCAGGAGCCTTACGGATAGGGCTCCAGACCCCTTGGGGTTCCGCGCGCGTGCCCAGGCGGACCGCTTCGGCCACGTCCAAGCCGCCGCACATCGCGCCAGTCGGAGCAGTCGCCAGCACGGCAAAGCGGTTACTGGAGGAGCGTTGCGAGCCAGTTGGCGGTCTCGGCGTTGACGGTCTCGTAGAAGAAGGGGATGATGCCCAGCAGGACCACGCCCGTCGCCAGGGCGCCGGTCAGCACGGCCAGGGGCCGGGAGATGGGCAGTTGCGTGGCGCCCTCGAAGACAGGCTCGATGTACATCTGCCGCACGATACGCAGATAGTAGTAGAGCGAGATGGTCGAGTTGACGGCGGCCACGGCGACGAGCCAGTGGAAGCCCGCCTTGGAGGCGACGCTGAAAAGGAAGAACTTCCCGACGAATCCCGAGAGCGGCGGAATGCCGGCCAGGCTGAAGAGCGCACTCATCATCGCCAGCGCCAGCAGGGGGTTCGTGCGCGAAAGGCCGCGGTAGTCCTGGACCTGCTCGCGGCCGGTCTCGTTGGAGTACCACACGATGGCGGCGAAGACGGCCAGGTTGCTGACCGTGTAGACCAGCATGTAGAAGATCATGGCCGAGACGCCCTCGGCGAACGGTCCGAGGAAGCCCATGATGAGGTACCCGGCCTGCGAGATGGCGCTGAAGGCCATGAACCGCTTGATGTTCTGCTGGACGATGGCGACGACGTTGCCGACGGTCATGGTCAGCGCGGCCAGGATGGCGATCGGCAACGCCCACTCGGCCAGGTGCGTCCCCATGAGCCGGAAGAACAACTGGAAGATGAACGCCAGGCCCGCGCCCTTGGAGGCGACCGACAGGTACGCCGTCACGGGCATCGGGGCGCCCTGGTAAACGTCGGCGGCCCAGAAGTGGAACGGGACGAGGGTGAGTTTGAAGCCCGCCCCCGTCAGGACCATCGCCGCGGCCAGCCAGAAGGCGGGTGTGGACTTGACGGCGCGGCCGATGGCCGCGAGGTCGGTCGTGCCCGCCAGGCCGTAGAAGATGCCGAGGCCGTAGAGGATGAAGGCGGAGGCCAGCGCACCGATGATGACGTACTTCAGGCCGGCCTCGCCCGACTGGGCGCTATCGCGCTGCCACGCGGCCAGGGCGTAAAGCGGAATCGTGGCAAGTTCGAGGGCC